>JAYEKC010000244.1:0-3309 GCA_034716715.1 Gemmatimonadota bacterium
GATGCCCACCGAGCCGCTGATTTCCAAGGCGCTCCAGGGCGTAGCGTTCAAGGCCGATTCCAGGCGCATCGAGCAGGCGCTGGTGCGGCTGGAGAAGCACCTCCGCCGCTCGCGCGAGCTGCTTGGCGCGCAGGCGACCGTGGACGAGGTGGTGGCCGCCGCGGAGGCGCTCGGCAACGGCGTGCCGGACGGTGAGCTCCGGGAGTTGCGGCGCACGGCGGAGCGGCGTCCGGTCGCGTTCCACCAGCCCATCACGGTGGAGATCGGCGTCCTCACGGAACTCGTGGCCAAGGGCGTCTCGCCGAAGAAGGCGGGCGAGATGGTGCGGCAGTTGATGGCGCGCGGCGCGACCGGCACGCAACTTACGGAGTTGAATGCCGCCGTGCAGCAGGACGTCGCGCTCGGGGTTTCCCCGGTTGCGGCGCTGGAGTTGCGCGGGAAAGGCGTCATGTCACTCCTGCCTCCGCCCATCTCCGCCGCTGCTGCACAAAAAGTCCCCTAACCTCCCTCGCGGGTTCACGACGGCAGCGCTGCTGGCGGCGCTGCCGTTCTTCACGCCCACACGCTCCGCAGGCCAGGGCGTCCAGGCCGAATCGCGCCTCGAGGTCGGGACGGCGCGCATCGAACAGCCCGGGAGGAGTGCCCGGAGCGCCCTGATCCTTGGCGGGGTGAGCCACCGCGCTGATTCCGTGATGGCGACGCTGCTCGCGGCGACGGTGACGTGGGCTCGCGATAGCGTGGCGGCGGCACAGGCCATCGCGGGCATCGCGTGGCGTCCCACGCCACGGAGCCGGTGGCAGGTGGAGGCGGGAGGTTCCGGGTCGGCGTTTGCGCTGTCGCGCGCCGGCGCCGCCGGCAACCTCAGCGGCTGGTTGCGGGGCCGGTATGGGCTTTCGCCGGACTTCGGGGTGCTGGCAGGGGCCACCGGCGGATACACGGTTCGCCACACCGACGAATCGCGATCGGTGACGGCGGAGGCGGGCGTCTGGGCGACGCGGGGACCGGTGCTCGTGGAACTGACGGCGTCCCGGACCCGCACGGAGGATTCGCTCCTGATGGCGGCCAGCCGCGTCTACACGCGCGCCCCGAGCGACTGGCTCGACGTGGACGACATCGTGCTTTCGGCGACGTGGTCGGCGGGCCCGCTGGACCTCGCGTTGGCGCAGCGCTGGCGCAGCGGCATCCGCGGCACGGACGCGGCGCAGGCCGGCACGCTGGGATCGGCGACATGGGCCGTGTCGCCGCGCGTGGCGGTGGTGGCCGCGGCGGGGCGGCAGCTCGCGGACCCGGCGCGCGGGGCGCCGGACGCGACCGTGTATTCGGCCATTCTGCGGCTGACGTTCGGCGACCGGGGCGACACGGCGGCGAGTCCGCCGGCATCGGAGGTTTCGGTGACGCCGGAGGTGCGGGGCGCCACCCTCGTGGTGCGGGTGCGCGCATCGGTTGGCGCACGGGTCGAGGTGGCGGGGAGCTTCTCGAACTGGGATCCCGTGCCGCTAGAGCTCCGGAACGGATACTGGGAGGCACGGGTGGTGGTGGCGCCGGGCCGCTACCGTGTGGCCTACCGGGTGGACGGGGGCCCGTGGCGCGCCCCGGCGGGGGTTGCCCGGCTGCGCGAGTTCGACGGCGAAGTGGGGCTGGTGGTGGTGCCGTAGGGGCGTCGGCTGGCGTCGGCCGGACGCGCCCTCGTAATTTGCAGGATGGCGGCGCGCCGGTGAGCGCGCCTGGTGCCCCTCGCTGACGGAGGTTCTCCGTGCAGACGTCCCGACGTTCATTCGTGCGCGGCCTTGCTGCGGCCGGGGTCGTGCTCCCCGGGTTCCCGGCGTTCCGGGAAGACGCGTTCGCCCGGTTGTTCCGCGCGAACGCCATCGCCGGCGGCCGGCCGGCGGGGTCGGTGGCCGAGGACGAGCTCTACTGGGCCGAGATCCAGCGGGCATTCGACGCCGACCGAACGATGATCAACCTGAACAACGGGGGGATCTCGCCCACGCCGAGCCACGTGCTCGAGCAGATGATCCGCGACCTCAAGTTCACGAACGAGCTGCCCGTCGAGCACATGTGGCGGATCCTGCAGCCGCGGATGGAGTCCACGCGGCGCGAGCTGGCGAAGGAGTTCGGTTGCGATGAGGAGGAGATGGCGGTGGTGCGCAACGCCAGCGAGGCGCTGGAGATCATGATCTACGGCCTCGACCTCAAGCGCGGGGACGAGGTGGTGGTCACCAACCAGAACTACGGGCGGATGATCACCACGTGGCAGCAGCGCGAGCGGCGCGAGGGGATCGTGCTGAAGCAGATCTCGTTCAAAGTGCCGCCCCCGTCGGACGACTACATCGTCGAGCAGTTCCGGGCGGCGATCACGCCCCGCACGCGGGTCATCGAGGTCACGCACATCACGAACCTCACCGGCCAGATCATGCCGGTGCGCAAGATCATGGACCTGGCCCGCCCGCACGGGATCGAGGTGTTCGTGGACGGCGCGCACGCGTTCGGTCACTGGCCGATGAAGCGCGACGAGCTGGGGGTGGACTATTACGGGACTTCGCTGCACAAGTGGCTGCACGCGCCGATCGGCGTGGGCTTTCTCTACGTGCGGCACGACAGGATTCCGAAGCTGTGGCCGCTGATGGCGGCGGCGGAGTCGCAGGCGCACGACATCCGGAAGTACGAGGAGATCGGCACGCATCCGCAGGCCAACTTCAACGCCGTGAGCGCGGCGCTGGCGTTCTCGCAGGGGATGGGGCTCGACCGCAAGATCGCGCGGCTCCGGTACCTGCGTGACCGGTGGGCGAAGCGGCTGCTCGCGGAGAGCGACCGGGTCCACGTGCTGACGGAGCTCGGGCCGGACAAGAGCGGCGCGATCTGCCTCTTCAATGTGGACGGGATCGACCCCGTCAAGCTCGGCGGCTGGCTGCTGGCGAAGCACCGCATCGTCAACACGCCAATCGTGCACCCGGAGTTCAGCGGCATTCGCATCACGCCGAGCATCTACACGTCGGTCCAGGAGATCGACACGTTCACCGACGCCGTGTTGCAGGCGATCAAGACCGGCATCGCATCGTAAGGGTATCCAGTGGCCGCGAAGAAGAAGAAACCGACGAAGACCGCCGGCAGGGCTGCCGCCGCGAAGGGCGCGGCACGAACGAAGGCGAAGGCGTCGCGCCCGCGCGCGGCGCGCGCGGCGCGCGCGGCGCGCGCGGGCGCAGGCGACGAGCTGGACACCGCCGAGCGGACGCCGAACTACGCGAAGGGAAAGTGGGCGTGGGTGTTCAAGCGGGATCCGGGCGAGGTCCGGTACTGGCTCGTGAAGAC
>JAYEKC010000245.1:0-3308 GCA_034716715.1 Gemmatimonadota bacterium
GCCGCCCCGGGAATGACGCTGTGCTGCGTGGTGGCCACGAGCCGCGCGCTCGTGGTGACGCTCGCCAGCACGCCCTCGAGCCACCGCGGGCGCAGCGTCGCGCGGAGCGCGAGGTCGGGCAGCGTCACAAGGTCGCCGTCCACGACGATCTGCGAGCCGTCGGGCTTGCCGAGCCAGTTGCGCGCGGCGAGCCGCTGCGTGCGGGCGTCGAGCGTGATGCCGAGCGGCAGGCGGAGGCCCGTGGCCACGGCCACCTGCGTGTTGCTGCTCGCGGTGGTGGCCAGCACGCCGTGGTCGCTGAGGAAGGTGCCCTGCCCGCCCCAGCCGAACTGGAGGCCCACGCCGGGGTCGTTGGGCGTGCCGTCGTACGCCGACGAGAGCGTGCGCGTCACCGACACCTCCACCGGCACGAGCGTGCGGTCGAGCCGGGCGAGGGCGGCGGAATCAGTCACCCACGCCCGCGCCGTGCGCGCCAGGTCCACCGCCACGGCGCCGTTCAGCGTCTGCGCGGCATTCACGCGGCGCGGCAGCCGCAGGGCGCCCGTGGTGTCGCCCTCACGCAGGAGGACCCGCGCATTCGGGTCGCGCAGCAGCCCGTAGCTCGTGCTCATCGACGCCCGCGGGCGCAGCCAGCCCTCGAGGCGGGGCGCGAACGTGTACGTCGTCGTCACGGCGCGCTCGCGCTCGAGGCCGGCGTCGATGCCCAAAACCGACGAGCGCTCTGCCGTGGCCGCCACGGCGGTGGCCGTGGAGTCGCCGTAGTGCACGAGGTCGCGCGTGCTCGAGACCTCCCAGCGTGCGCTGAGGGCGTCGAAGGGCCGCACCTCGAGCGACGTGGCGTTGCGCCAGGCGTCCACGCGCCCGTTCACCACGCGGGCGGTGTCGAGCGGCGACGCCGCGATCGTCTGGAAGCTGGCCCGGCTCTCGTCCGACGACACCAAGTTGCCGCTCGCGCGGAACTCCACGGGTTGGAGCCGCGGCTTGGCGTCGCGCATCGCCCGCACCACCTCGGCGCCGGCGAGCCACCCCGGCAGGCGCCCGAACGCGCCGGTCCACCAGCCCGGCATCTCGCCGGCCGGCGAGGTGCCGCCGATTGCGTAGTCCACGCCCGCGGTGACCCGCGACTGGTCGGCGACCTGGAACGCGGTGCTCGAGCTGGCGCTGCCCGCGCCCACGTTCGCGGAGAGGTGGTTGACGATGGGCGCAAGCCAGCCGCCCTCGAGCGGAGTGGCCCGGCGCAGCGCGAGCGACACGCTCACGGTGCGCTGCTCCGGCGTGCGCAGCCCCGCCACGCTGGCCGCGCGCACGTCGGATTGCGACACGTACACGGGCGCCGCCCGGCCGCGCGTCACCGTGGCGCTGAGGGGCAGCATCCAGCCGCCCGCCCCCCCGAGGAACTGGTCGAGCCGCACCGTCGCGCCCAGCTCCACCTGGTCGTCGGACACGTACGACGGCGCCTCGGTGAGCTGCCGGAAGTTCGGGTCGCGGTGCGACGCCGCGAGGCGCACCTGCGCCACGTCGCCGAGGTTGGCCTGCACGGCCAGTTGTCCCGCGTACCCGGGCGTGCTCACCACGCCGGCGAGGCGGATGTCGTCCACCCACACCTCGAGCGTGTCGCCGGGCATGATGGGCGTGGTGCCCGCGCCGGCCGAATCCACGCGCACTATGCCGACGGCGAGTTCCTGCACGGCCGAGAGGTTCGGCGGGCTCACCGCCGGGTCGGCCGCGTAGACGATGTAGCCGTCGCGGCACGCCGCGTGACGGCGCGACACCTGCCCCGGGGGGAGCGCGCTCCGCGCGATGAGCGCGAGGTCGGCGCCGGAGCACGACACCGAGTCGGGGAGGCCGCGCAGGTACGCGTTTTCCAGCTGGGCGCGGAGGTCGTACAGCTTGTTGAAGTCCACGCGCACCTCGGGCAGCCACGCGGCCTGCGTGGTACCCGTGTTCACCGGCGTCCGGTACGCGTAGAAGTTGTCCACGTCGCGCCCGATCTTGACGTAGAACTGCAGCTCGCCGCCCTGCCCCCAGCCGCTGCCGCGGCCGCGGGCCCACGCCCGCAGTTCGCGGTACTGGCGGAAGTTCTGCGCGCCCGACGGGAACGTGTACACCGCCTCGGCCCGCTCCAGCGGCGCGAGGCGCGTGGCCGTGAGCCGCATGGAGCGCTCGTTCACCACCACCGCCTGGTTCTCGAGCCCGGTGAGCCGGCGGTCCGCCTCGTTCACGACGCCCGGCGGCGACTGGTAGCCGAGGGCCGAGAGTGAATCCTGCGTGCCCACGACGCCGGCGAAGACGAGGCCGGTGCCTTCGCGCACGCCCCCGATGCCGGCCAGCGTGCGGTCCGAGCGCTTGAGCCACGCCGCGCCGGTGAACCGCAGGCGCGCAATGACGGTTTGCGAAAACTCGTTGTCGGCCAGCCCAGTGCCCGACACCACGGTGAGGCGCGCCGCCCGCACCCGGAGCGGCGACGGCCCCCCGTCGATGGTGTCGGCCGGCGCGGTGAACGGCAGGCGCACCACCACCCAGCACAGCTTCGGCGCGGCCGGCCCGGCGGGATCGTTCGGCGCGAGGCGGCACCCGCCCACCCGCGTCCACGCCTGCGGGTCCGAGAGGTCGGCCACGTAGCGGAACACGCGCTCCTGCTCGCGCTGCGACGCGAGGTAGTTGAGCACGCCGTCGCCGTCGATGTCCCATTCGTCGAGGCGCCCGTTCTGCACCGTGCAGTTGGTGCGCGTGTCGCCGAGGCGCGCCACCTGGACGTTGCCGCGGGAGCACATCGGCACGTTGGTCCTGATGCCGCCGCCGGTGGGCGCGCTCACGATGAGGCGCGGCACCACGTCGCCCACGAGGCCCACGTCGTTCGTCGCCTGGTTGAAGGCGCGCGAGAACGGGTCGCGCTCGGTCTGCATCGTGTCGCGCCCCGCGATGGCCCGGCCGGTCCACGTGGTGTCGGTGGCGGCGGTGCCGGCCCCGACGGTGAGCTGCGTGGGCACCACCGCCACCGCGTCCTCGCTCACGTCGCCAAGGTCGACGACGATGGTCGGGTTGCGGCGCCGGCGCACGGCGCTCGTGTCCACGAGCGCCCAGAACTCGACGGCCTCCTTGCCGCTGAGGTTCACGCCCGACGCGGGGCCGAGGACCGTGCGGATCGACCGCCAGCGGCGCCCGGGCGTCGTGTTCCCCGTCTGCCATCGATAGGTCTTCGACACGTCGTCGTACGCGCCGCCCACGCCCAGCGGGTACAACGTGAGCCACAGCGCCTGCTCCGGCGACTGGAACGCCGCCCCGGCGAGCCTGGTGAGCGGGTCGAT
>JAYEKC010000246.1:0-3299 GCA_034716715.1 Gemmatimonadota bacterium
GCCGGCGCCAGCTCGGGCGGCGGGGCCGGCGCGGCCTCCGCCGGCGGCCGCCACTCGCCGAACCGCGCGCCCTCGGGCAGCGGCACGAATCCGCGCTGCCGCAGCACGCGCCATCCCACCACGAGCGCCGGCGCGAGCAGCGCCAGCGTCGCGATCGCCGCCGAGATCCGGTACTCCGGCGCGCTGCCCGTGGCGGTGAACAGGGAGAACAGCACGAGGTCGAACGTGAAGTGCGCGAGTACCGTCACCAGGAGCCCCGCGCGGAGGAAGAGGATGCCCCAGAACGACGCCTCGAGCAGCAGCTCGAACCCGCGCGAGTACGGCGGCCACGACGGGTAGTTCGAATGCGCGAAGCCGAAGATGAGCGCCGTGCCCACCACGCCGAACCGCATCCACCAGTCGCGGTTGGGCTTGTTCATCGCCCACAGCGAGAGCATCGAGAGCGGCAGCGCGCGGAACAGCGCCTCCTCCCACACGCCGGCCTGGAGCGAGAGCGCGATGCCCGCGAGCCACGGCATCGGCGTGGCAATCTGGTTGGGGTCGTCGAGCAGCTCACTCGGCACCCACCAGCCGAGGGCGCCGCGCGTCACCACGTAGAAGGAGGCGATGTAGGCGAATCCGATCGCCGCCACCACGTAGCCGCCGCCCACCTGCGCCGCCACCTCGCGCGTGCCGCGCGCGCGCCAGAGCGACCACCAGTCGAGCTTGTGCGGGAACGCGTGCCGCGCCGCCGCCTCCGCCGCCGCGAGCGTCAGCGTGACGATGCCGCCCGTCGCGACGCCGCCCGCGAGCGCCGCAGCCACGATGATCGCCTGGTAGAGCCCCGCGGGCATCGCCGTGTCGTAGCCGAACCACGCGGCGCCCAGCCCGTTGATGCCCGCGCCCGCGATGCCCACGCCCACCACGCCGCCCACGAGCAGGGCCGGCTTCCAGCGGAGGCCGCCGCTCCGCCCAAAACGGCGCAACGCCACCACGCCAAGCAGGCCGAGTCCGAGGATCCCGAGCGTCGCGAGCAGGGCGAGGAGGTCGTTCGCCGACCGCATCTCGGCGTAGCGGCGGCTGAACGACTCCGGGATGTAGAGGTACGGCCGCGCCTCCACCGGCGTGTTGCCGGCGACCACGACGTCGAGGCGGAGCGGCGCGTCGCCGATCTTTCGGTCCGTGCGCTCGAACGTCACCGTGCGGTCCACGCGCCCGCTCTCCTTGCGCGTCTCGTAGCTCGTGGTCTGCACGGTCCAGCGGTCCGCCGGCTGGCCGATCCACGTCGCCAGCACCGTGCGGGCGAGCGCGGTGGCCGAATCGGCGCCCACGTCGGGCAGCGTGTCGGCGTTGGCGAGCTTGCGGCGGAAGCCGATGATGCGGCCGTCGGTGCCGAACTCCACCGTCGCCTCGCGCGCGTCGCCCGGCTCGAACGCGCGCACTGTCCACGAGAACAGCGCCTGGTCACGGCCGCGCACCAGCGCGTTCACCGAGTCGGTGCCGCCGGCGGCGAGGTCCACATAGGTGAGCACCGAGTCGTCGGCGCTGAAGCGCACGGCGCGCTGTGTGGCTTTGGGCGCGAGGCCGTGCGCGGCGAAGAACGAGTCGGCGCGGGCGAGCGCGGAGGCCTGCGTGAGCCGGTTGTCGAGGGCGATGGCCGGGAACGCGCGCGGGAAGAGCGCGAGGGCGATCACGACGCACGCCGCGCCGATGCCGGCCACCAGCAACGCGACGCGGGCGCGCGGGGTCATCCGCCGAATGTACGGGCACCGTCGCGGCGGCAACAGCGGCGGCGCCGGTTCGCGGCGACCCGCGAGCACCCCACGCTATTGTTCAGCCATGGGAGAACCCCGCCCCATCGACCTCCTCGTTCCCATCGTCGTGGGTGCGATCTTCGTGATCGGCTTCATGATCGCCCTGCGGCGGTTCGAGGCGCGCCGGCGTCGCGGGGGCAAGTGGGATGCGTCGGGCCCCATTGACCCGACGCCGCCGCCGCCCGACCCGCTGCTGCACTCGCTCGGCGTACGCGAGCCCGTGATCGAAACGGAGGAGCAACCCCCGGGGCCGGACGGGGTGACCAAGGGGTGAATCCTTCCCGGAGCCCGTTGACGTGATCTCCCTCGCCATGCCGCTCGTGGCGCTGGCCGTGGGCACAACAATGCCGGCGCACCTCCTCGCCACCGCAGGGTTGCGACAGGCGGCCGCTGCCCGGTCGGGCCCGGTCGCCGACTCGCTCATCGTCCGGCGGGTGGACGAATACATGGGCCGCATCGCGGGGCGCGGGTTCAACGGCGGCGTGCTCGTGGTGCGCGACGGCCGCGTGGTGGTGGAGAATAGCTGGGGCTTCGCGAACCGTGACGCCGGCATCCGGGCCGACGCGCGCACCGTCTACAACATCGGTTCCATCACCAAGCAGTTCACCGCCGCGGCCATCCTCCGCCTCGAGGAACTCGGCAAGCTCCACACGACGGATTCCATCGCGCGGTTCTTCCCGCAGGCGCCCGCCGACAAGCGCCACATCACGCTGCACCAGCTGCTCACCCACACGGCCGGGTTCGAAAGCGACTTCGCGCCGACGGATTACGACCCCAACACGCGCGACGAGTACATCGGGCGGATGCTCGCCGCACCGCTCCGCTCGCCGCCCGGCACCGAGTTCTCGTACGCCAACTCGGGATACTCGATGCTCGCCGCCATCATCGAGATCGTGACCGGCAAGGAGTACGAGCAGGCGCTCACCGACCTCGTGCTCGCGCCCGCCGGGATGACGGAAACCGGCTACACCGCCCCGCACTGGGCGAAGGACCGCATCGCGCACGGCTACGAGGACGGCAGCGACTGGGGCACGATCGTCGACCGGATCACCGGCCCGGGGCGCCCGTACTGGGCGCTGCGCGGCAACGGCGGGCTCGGCACCACGCTCGGCGACTTCGCGAGGTGGGACGCGGCGCTGCGGTCCAACCGCGTGCTCACCGACTCGAGCCTCCGGAAGTTCATGACCGGCTATGTCAACGAAGGCCCGCAGGGCCGGTCGAAGTACGCTTACGGCTGGGCCGTCACCACCACGCCGCGGGGCACGCGACTCGTGACGCACAACGGCGGCAACGGCGTCTACGTGGCGGAGTGGCTGCGCTACGTGGACGAGGGCGTGGCGATCTTCGTGACCTCGACCAACGCCGACATCCGGGCCACGCCGGTGTCGCAGGTCGTCTCGCACATCGTCTTCGGCGAACCGTACGAGCTGCCGCCGCGGGCCGTCGCCGCGGGTGCGGCAGCGCTCAGCGCGATGGCCGGCACCTGGCGGCTGCCCGGCGGCGGGC
>JAYEKC010000247.1:0-3292 GCA_034716715.1 Gemmatimonadota bacterium
TCATGAGCCGGAAGGGCATCGAGTACGGCTCCATCACGCTGCACCCCGACGGCATCCCACACGGTCCGCACCCGGGCCGCGCCGAGGCGTCCATCGGCGCCAAGTCCACGAACGAACTGGCCGTGATGATGGATTCGTTCCGCCCGATGAAGATTGCCCGCGAGTTCGTGGCGTACGAGGACGACAAGTACCAGTTCTCCTGGATCGAGGGCGGGGAAGGGTTCAGTCCGCCGACCAGCTGACCTGCAACCGCGCCGCGGTGGTTTGTTCATCCGTGGCGCAGTAGCTCCCTCCAGACGACCGATGCCAAGACCAGCCACGCGACTTTCCGAACTTCCGCCATACCCGCTCGCGCACATCCCGCAGCTCAAGCGCGACCTCATTGCGCGTGGCGTGGACGTGATCGACCTCGGCGCTGGCGACGCCGACCTCGCGCCACCCCCGGCCGCCGTGGAGGCGCTCGCCGCCGCGGCGCGCGAGCCGGCGATGAGCCGCTACGGGTTCGGGCTCGGCTACGTGCCCTTCCGGGGCGCCGTCGCCGCCTTCATGCAGCGCCGCTTCGGCCACGTCTTCGACCCGACGGCCGAGATCGTGCCGCTGATCGGCTCGAAGGAAGGCCTCGCCCACCTGGCGCTCGCCTACGCCGGCCCCGGCGACGCGACCATCATCCCCGACCCGGGCTACAACGCGTATCGCGGCGGGACGACCCTGGCCGGCGCCGAACCGTACCTCTACGCCCTGACGCCGCGCACGCAATTCCTCGTCGAGCTCGACGACGTGCCGGCCGACGTCCTCGGCCGCGCGAAGATCCTCTACCTCAACTACCCGAACAACCCGACGTCGGCGGTGGCGCCGATGGAGTACCTCGAGCGCGTCGTGCGGCAATGCCGCGAGCGCGACATGCTGCTCGTGTACGACAACGCGTACTCCGAGATGACCTTCGACGGGTACGTGGCGCCGAGCATCTTCGACGTGCCGGGCGCGCGCGAGGTGGCGATCGAGTTCCACTCGTTCTCCAAGACGTTCAACATGACCGGCTGGCGCTGCGCGTGGGCGTGCGGCGACGCCGCGCTGCTCGCGCCGCTGGCGAAGGTGAAGTCGTTCACCGACACG
Organism: Gemmatimonadota bacterium; assembly: GCA_034716715.1. GTDB lineage: Bacteria > Gemmatimonadota > Gemmatimonadetes > Gemmatimonadales > Gemmatimonadaceae > Fen-1231. The sequence goes on from JAYEKC010000247.1 coordinate 1,114, forward strand.
GGCCAGTTCATGCCCATCCAGCGTGCGGCGATCGCGGCGCTCGAGACGATGCCGTCGTGGCTGCCGGGGAACCTCGCCGTGTTCCGCGCACGCCGCGACGCGGCGGTTGCCGCGTTTCGCGACGCCGGGTTCGCGGCGACCGCGCCGCAGGCGACGATGTACCTCTGGATCCCGCTGCCCGACGGCTTCGCCAGCGGCCCGTTCGCGGACGCGCTCGCGGAGGAAGGCGTGATCGTCCTGCCCGGCGCGAGCCTGGGCGCCGGCGGCGAGGGGTTCTTCCGCGTGTCGTTCATCACGAGCCCCGAGCGGCTCGCCGAAGCGGCCGCGCGGGCGGGGAAGGTCCTGCAGGGGATGGCCGCGAAGGTTTGACCACGACGTCGCGGACCCGCGCGGTGGGCGCCTGGCTCCCGGCGCTGGCAGTGGCCGCCGCGCTGGCGATGGCGCCGGCGCCCGCGTCGGCCCGGCAGCCCGCCGGCGGCGCTCGCGCGGTCCTCCGGTGGGGTGGCGACGCCGAGGGCGGCGCACCGTTCGTCGAGGCCGACCCGCGCGACCCGACGAAGATGCGCGGCTTCGACGTCGAGGTCGCCGAGATGATCGCCCGCGGCCTCGGCCGCGCGCCGCAGTTCGTGCAGGTGGCGTGGGCGCAGATCGAGGCGTCGGTCGAGCGTGGCGACTTCGACATCGGGCTGAGCGGGGTGGAGGACCGGCCGGAGCTGCGCGCCCGACACTCCGCCACGATCCCGTACTACGAGTTCAGCGAGATGCTGGCGGTGCGCCCGGCCGATTCGGCGCGGTTCCGTTCGCTCGGCGACCTCGCCGGGCGGCGGGTGGGCACGCTCGGCTCCACCCTCGCCTACCGCCTCCTGCTCGCGGAGCAGGCGACGTCGGGGCTGGTGCCGGTGTCGTACGACGACGACGTCCATCCCTACTCCGACCTGATCGCCGGACGGCTCGACGCCGTGCTCCTCGACGACATCATCTCCCAGCGATCGCTGCGCCGCCTCGGCGGGTTCGTCATCCAGCCCATCCCGGTTGCGACATCGTACTACGTGGGCGTGCTGGCGCGCGCCGACTCGGCGCTCCGCGACTCGGTGGACCGGATCCTGCTCGACCGGATGCGCGACGGCTCGCTGGAACGCACGTTCCGCCGGTGGGACGTGTGGAGCGAGACGCAGCGCGCCCACATTGCGCGGATGCTGGCGACCCCCGGCGCGGCGCCTCCCGCGCCGCCGGTATCGGGCCCGGCCACGCTCGGCGCCTACCTGCCGGCGCTCCTCCGGGCCGCGGTCGTCACGCTCGCCATCTCGTGCCTCGCGATGGCGCTCGCCGTGGCGCTCGGCGTGGGCATCGCGGCGGGCCGGGTGTACGGCGGGCCCGTCACCCGCACCCTGCTGATGTGGTACGTGGAGGTGATGCGGGGCACGCCCGTGCTGCTCCAGCTGTTCGTCATCTACTACGGGTTCTCGGCGCTCGTGCGGCTGCCCGCGTTCGCGGCCGCCGTCGTCGGCCTCGGCCTCAACTACGCCGCCTATGAAGCCGAGATCTATCGTGGCGCGCTGCAGTCCGTGCCGCGCGGGCAACTGGAGGCCGGGCGCACGCTCGGCTTCTCGGAACTGCAGATCCTGCGGCTCATTCGCGGACCGCTCGCCTTTCGCTTCGCCCTCGCGCCGATGACGAACGACTTCGTGGCGCTGCTGAAGGACTCGTCGCTCGTGTCGGTGATCACGGTGGTGGAGCTCACCAAGCAGACGGCGATCTACGCGACGAACATCGGCAGCTGGGCGGTGCCGGGCCTGCTGTGCGCCATCGTGTACCTCGCGATGTCGCTGCCGCTCGCGCGGATGGCGCGCGGCCTCGAGCGACGGTGGCACGCCCCGTGACGGCGACGCTGTCGATTCGCGGGCTGCGCGTGGACCGCGCCGGGCGCGAGGTGATCCGTGGCGTGGACCTCGACGTCGAGCCCGGCGAGGTGTGCGTGCTCATGGGCGAGTCGGGCGCGGGGAAGACCACCATCCTGCGGGTCGTCGCGGCCCTCGAGCCGTTCAGCGCCGGCGTCGTCACGGTCGGCGCGGCGACCCTCAGGCCGGGGCCGGTTCCGACGCAGTCGCAGCTCGGGCCCCTGCGGGCGAAGGTGGGCATGGTGTTCCAGATGCACGCGCTCTTCGAGCACCTGCCGGCG
>JAYEKC010000248.1:0-3287 GCA_034716715.1 Gemmatimonadota bacterium
GAACTTCGCGAGCCCCTCGGCAGCGACACGCGGCAGCATCTCGTGGATGACCAGCGCGATGTAGTCCTCGCGCGTGCGCGGCGCGGCGCGGTATTCGAGCGGTACCTCATGCGCGCCGAGGAACGTGGGCACGATGCGGAGGGGCAGCGCATCGGCGAGCCGGCGGATCACGCGCAGCGACTTGAGTTCGTCCTCCACGGTGAGGCCATAGCCGCTCTTCACCTCGACGGTGGTCGTCCCGTGGGAGGCCAGCCGGCGGAGGCGCGGCAGGGCGAGGGCAAACAGTTCGTCTTCCGGGCGCGCGCGCAGGTCGCGCACCGATCCGTGAATGCCGCCGCCGCGCTTCGCGATCTCCATGTACCCGACGCCCGAGGCGCGCAGTTCCTGCTCCTCGTGGCGGGACTTGCCGAAGATGCCGTGCGTGTGCGAGTCCACGAGCCCCGGGGTGAGCACGCCGCCGGCACAGTCCACCTCCTCCGCGCCGGCGTGTGCACGGCGCACGTCGTCCTGCGGGCCAATCGCGATGACCTTTCCGCCGGCGATCGCCACGGCGGTGTCGCGCCTCGACTGCATGTCGGCCATCTCGGCCCCGCGCCGCGCCCGTGCCGGACCCGCACAGGTCACGACCTCGGCGGCGTTGACGAACAGCGTGGGCATCGAGCCCAATCTATGGGCGGGCGCGCGGTACCGTCTCGCCTTCTCCTGCCGCCACCCGGACCGGGGGCGCGGCGCCCTCGCCGAGCAGCTTCGTGACGAATCGCTGCCCCTCCGAGATGCGTTCGACCTCGAGGGCGATCGCGTCGATGCCCTCCTCCATGCGGTCGAGGCGCTGCTGCAGCTCGGGCGACGGCCGTTCCGTGGCATGCTTGGCGCGGCGGAAGAGCGCGCGCGCCCACGCAATGGACAGCGGCATGAGCACGGCGATCGTGAAGACGATCACGATGGCGGTCATCTGGTTGTTGTTGGGCATGCTGGTCACCGGGCCGGGGGGATCCTCGATGGTGGCCGCCACGCCGCGCGCGTTGGCGAGCTGGAGGCCGGTCACGTTCAGCTGGTTCTCGAGGTCGAGGATGCGACTGTCGAGCACGCCGATCCGGGCTTCGATGCCGGCGCGGTCGGCACCGGGCGCTGCGTTGCGAAGCTGCGACGCGAGTTCGTCCCGGCGCGATGTCACGTTGCCGATCTGGCTGCTGATTTCGGAACGGCGGGCCCGCAGGTCGCGGAGCTCGAGCAGGTTCGTCGGTCCGGACGGGGCGGCCGGCGGCGACGTCACCGCGGGGGCCGCCTGGGAGGACTTTGCGGCGGGCGCTTGCATGCCGTAGCCTACGGACCGCCGGCGAGGGTGGTTTCGCCCAGCGGCCGCGCCGAACCGGCGAGGTCGCGGAAGCGGGAGATCGTGAGCGGCGCCTGAGCCTCGCCGCGGCACGCATAGTAGCACGCGTTGCAGGCGATCGGGGCGTATCCGCCGTATTCGGACCAGTGGCGGTCGGCGGGAAAGTCGGGGCACCGCCGGACCATCCCCAGCGGGTCGATGTGAATCGTCGTCTCACCCGACCGGCACGGCCCCTCGAGCCCGCCGCGCAGGAATTGCGGGATCCGCGAGATGTACCAGTCCGAGTTGCTGATCACGCCCCGGTGGCGGCGCTTGAACGCGAGCAGCTCGGCGACGACTCGCTCCAGGCGCGGAAACTCGGCCGGGCCGAGCAGGTGCGCGCGGTTGCCGTTCTTGGAGTCGGTGTAGAGCGACAGGTTGACGCCGGCGCCCGCCGCCGCCGCGTGCCGGACGATGGGCAGCACGTCGTCGAGGTTCTCGCGCTTGATCACCGTGTTGAAGCGCACCGTCATGCCGCGCGCGACGAGTTCCGGGACGGTTCGGAGGATGCGCCCGGCCAGGCCGGGGATGCCGCGCGCCGCGTCGTGCCGTTCATCGAGGAAGTCGAGCGACACGCAGAACTGCGCGATGCCGGCGTCCCACAGGGACTGGGCGCGCCCGGGGGTCAGCATGGCACCGTGCGTGATGACGGACATCCACGTCAGTGGCGCGGCCCGGCCGACCTCGGCGACCAGCTGCTCGAGGTCGCGGCGGAGCAGCGGCTCGCCGCCGGTGAACGTGATCATCATCGGCCGGAAGTGGCGCGCCGCGTCGGCAAAGGACTTCAGTTCGCGGTCGCGCGCGGTGGCATCCGTCTTCCAGTAGTCGCAGAAGTCGCAGCGGGCATTGCACCGCATGGTGACTTCGAAGTGGACGAGCACCGGGCGCCGCGTGGCCCGCAGCCTGGCGTACCGGATGGCGAACGGCACCAGGTGCCAGGGCTTGAAGCGGCGGGACAGCATTCGCGAAAACTACAACCGCGAGGTGACGGGAGACGGTCGACGGGTCACGGGTCCCAGTCGCGACCCGTCATCGGTCACCCGTCATCCGTCCCCTGTTACCCCGGGGTAGTCGCCACGATCGGCGCCTTGAGCCCGGCGCGCGCCGCCGTCTCGAGCGCCGATGCATACCCCGCGTCCGCATGGCGTGCCACGCCGATTCCCGGGTCGTTGGTGAGCACCCGCTCGAGCCGCACGCGCATGCCGGGCGTTCCGTCGGCCACGATCACCTGGCCCGCGTGGAGCGAGTTGCCGATGCCGGTGCCGCCGCCGTGGTGGAAGCTCACCCAGCTGGCCCCGCTCGCCACGTTCAGCATCGCGTTGAGGATCGGCCAGTCGGCGATGGCGTCGCTGCCGTCCTTCATCCCTTCCGTCTCGCGGAACGGCGACGCGACGCTGCCTGTGTCGAGGTGGTCGCGGCCAATCACGATGGGCGCGCTCACTTCGCCGCTGGCGACCAGGTCGTTGATCGCAACGCCGAAAGTCGCGCGGTCGCCCTGCCCGAGCCAGCAGATGCGCGCCGGCAGGCCCTGGAACGCGATCTTCGCGCGCGCCTGATCGATCCATGTGCGCAGGTGCGCGTCCTCCGGAAAGAGCGACACCACCAAGTCGTCGAGCCGCGCGATGTCCTTCGGGTCGCCGGAGAGCGCCGCCCAGCGGAACGGTCCCTTGCCTTCGCAGAAGAGCGGGCGCACGTACTCCGGGACGAACCCGGGAATCCGGAAGGCGTCGCTGAGCCCCGCGTCGAACGCGACGGTGCGGATGTTGTTGCCATAGTCCACGGCCCGCGCGCCGCGGTCCTGCATGCCGCGCATCGCGCGCACGTGCTCCACCGCCGAGGCGGTGGACTTGGCGACGTAGGCCTTCGGGTCGTTGGCGCGCAGGTCGGCCGCCGCGGCCAGCGACATCCCCGCCGG
>JAYEKC010000249.1:0-3284 GCA_034716715.1 Gemmatimonadota bacterium
TTGCTCCGCCCGATGCCCATGACGCCGGCGCCGTGCGCCATGTGCCCCATGCCGCGACGCATGAGCCAGAAGAACAACAGCCCCGGCAGCACCCACCAGAGGACCACCGACATCCAGGTGTTCTCCGGACGGCCCGCGAACCGGACGCCGGCAGCCTCGAGATCGGCAACCAGCGCGGGGTCGTCCACACGGTTGGTCGCGAACGGGTGCGGCGACGGCGCGTCCTTGGCCAGCTCTGCGACGCGTTGGGCTGGCAGAACCGTATCGCCGACGCTCACCCTGAAATGGCCGGAAATCACCTGGTTCGCGACAAGCACGTCGCTGATCCGCCCGGCGCGCACCAGCGTCTTGAATTCACTGTACGTCAGCGTTTCGGCGTGCCCACCGCCGAAGATGGACTGCACGAGCACGAGAAGGGCGATGACGATCAGGATGTGGCCCAGCGGGAACGGCCCGCCAGCATGTCCATGCTCGCGTCCCGGCTGCCGATCGCGAGGGGTGTCCGTCATGCGACCCTCCCGGCCGGCGGATGCGGAGCCCCGCTGGGCCCGGCGGGCTCACGCCCGATGCGCGGCAGGAACGCGGGCGTGCGCAACGCATACTCCACATATGCCGCTCCGAAGGCGGCCCGCGCGTCACGCTCCTCGCGGCGCGCAAGCTTCACGTACATCACAACCAGCACGGGGAACATCGCGAGCGTCAGCAGCGTCGGCCACTGCAGCAGGAACCCGATCATGATCAGGACGAACGCGCCGTACTGCGGATGGCGGACGCGCGCGTACGGCCCGGTCATCGCGAGCCGCCCCTCGCGTTGCGCCGCGTACAGCACGCGCCATGCCGACGCCAGCAGGATGAACCCGCCGCCAATGAACGCCGCACTCGCGAGATGCAACACGCTGAGGTGTGGATCGCCCTTCAGGCCCAGCAACGTGCTCCAGAGGTGCCCGGCCTCGTGCGACGTCAGGTCAACCCCCGGTGCGCGCCGCGACAACCAGCCCGACAGGAGGTAGATCGTGAGCGGAAACCCGTACATCTCGGTGAACAGCGCGACGATGAATGCCGCGAAGGCGCCGAACGACCGCCAGTCGCGGGGAGTGCGCGGCTTGGTGAAGCTGAACGCGAAGATGATGAACACGGCCGAATTGATGAGCACGAGCGCCCACAACCCGTACGCCGATGAGTGAGCGGTCATGAGGTCCCTCCGCGTTGGTGCTGCCCGTCGTGACCGGCGTGACGGCTTTGGCCGTCGGCGTCGTTCGCGCCGTGGCCACCGTGGCCGCCGTGGCCGCCGTGGCCGCCGTGGCCGCCGTGGCCGCCGTGGCCGCCGTGGCCGCCGTGGCCGCCGTGGCCGCCGTGCATGAACACGTGCAACAGCGGACATGCAAGCAGGAGCAGCCACGGCAACGCGCCGAGCGTGTGCGCGCGATGCTCAGTCAGCAGGAAGAACGCGATGATCACGAGCGCGCCGCACACGGCCAGCGCGTACATCCACGATGAGCGTCCCATGGCGCCCGCCTTAATGCGTCGCGAAGGTGGCGAGTGCGCCGTCATGCCCGAACGACAGGACGTCATAGCTCGGCCCGCCGAGATCCATGCCCGGTGCGCGCGCGGGCATCCCTGGCGCGGCCAGGCCGGCCACGGAGGGCCGGTCCCGCAACAGCCGCACGATATCCGCAGCCGGGACGTGACCCTCGATGACGTACGCGCCGATGGTGGCGGTATGGCACGAGTAGGCCGACGCCGGGACGTGCAGGCGCTCCTTGACGGGCGTCACATCGGTCTGTTCAACCACCCGTACGGGGAACCCGGCGCTCCGGACGTGAGCGATCCACTTGCCGCAGCACTCGCACGCGGGGCTCTTGTACACGACGAGTTCGGCGTCGTCGCCGACCGCGGCCAGCGCCGCCCGCACGGCCGCGCGCTGACGGCCACGGAGCCAGAGCGGCAACGCGATCGCAACCACGCCCACGCCCGCGGCGCCGATGAACCAGCGACGGGAACCGCCGCCGTGATGAGACTTGCCAGCATTGGTGTGCATCACACCTCCACGGTATCCGGCGCTTCGGCTTCCGGCGCGGGGTGCGCATCGGCCGCGGGTACGCCGCGTTCCTTCCAGAGTGAGTAAACGGCGGGAATCACCAGCAGCGTGAGCACGGTGGTGCTCAGCATCCCGCCGATCATCGGCGCGGCGATGCGCTTCATGACGCTCGCGCCGGTGCCGGCGGACCAGAGAATGGGGACGAGGCCGGCGACGATCGCGGTCGCGGTCATCACCACCGGACGCACCCGCTCCACGGCGCCCTCCATCACGGCGTCGTGGACATCCCGTCGGGTCAGCGTGCGCCCCGCGGCCGCGCGCTCCCGCCAGGCGTGGTCGAGGTAGATGAGCATCACGACGCCGGTTTCGGCCGCCACGCCGGCCAGCGCGATGAAGCCGATGGCCACGGCCACGGACCAGTTGTAGCCAAGCGCCCAGATGAACCAGAGTCCGCCCACGAGGGCGAACGGCAGCGTGAGCATCACGATGGCCGACTCGCCCACGCGCCGGAAGTTGAAGTAGAGCAGCAGGAAGATGATGGCGAGCGTGGCCGGGATCACGAGCCGCATCGTCGCCTTGGCGCGCTGCATGTATTCATACTGCCCGCTCCACACCACGCTGTAGCCCGGCGGCAGCATCACCTGCTGCGCCACGGCGGCCTGCGCGTCGCGCACGTATCCGCCGATGTCGCGCCCGACGACATCCACGTACACCCACGCCGTGGGCTGTGCGCCTTCGGTGCGCACCACCATCGGGCCGGCGACGGGCTTGATGGTGGCGAGCTGGCCGAGCGGGATCTGCGCCACGCCTCCGGCACCGCCCCCGGCCCCGCCGCCAGGATTCGCACCGGAGCCACCCGCGGCACCGCCGCCCATCGCCATGCCGCCGGCACCCGCGCCACCGCCCGGCGACATCGCCATCGGCACGAGCACGGCGGCGAGCTTCTCCGGCGTATCGCGCAACTCCTGCGGATACCGTACGCGCACGCCATAGCGCTCGCGCCCCTCCACGGTCTGCGTGATAACCATCCCTCCGATGGCCGTCGCGATCACGGCCTGGACGTCGCCCACGTTGAGGCCGTGCCGCGCCGCCGACGCCCGGTCGATCTGGATGTCCAGGTAGTAGCCCGAGACGGCGCGCTCGGCGAACACGCTCCGCGTGCCCGGCACCGGCTGGACGGCGCGCTCGATCTCGCGCCCCAGGTTCTCCAGGACGGCGAGGTCGGGCCCAAAGACCTTCACGCCCA
>JAYEKC010000250.1:0-1825 GCA_034716715.1 Gemmatimonadota bacterium
CGTGCGGCCGCCGCGAAGCTCGAGCCGGGCGACCGGCTCATCGCCGACGCGAACACCGGGTGGGTGCAGCACGAGGCCGTGCGCGTCGCCAAGGCCGTGCGCGACGTGGACGTCTACCTCGAGCAGCCCTGCCTCACGTACGAGGAGTGCCTCGCCGTGCGGCGGCAGACGCCGCACCCGTTCGTGCTCGACGAGACGATTGACGACATCGGCGTGCTGCTCCGCGCCCGCGCCGACCTCGCGATGGACGTGGTGAACCTGAAGATCAGCAAGCTCGGCGGCCTCACGAAGGCCCGGCAGGCGCGCGACCTCTGCGTGAGCCTCGGGATCGCCATGACCATCGAGGACTCGTGGGGCGGCGACGTCGCGACGGCGGCCATCGCCCACCTCGCGCAGAGCACGCCCCCCGAGCTCCTGTTCACCACCACCGACTTCAACAGCTACGTGACCGTGCGCACGGCCGACGGCGCGCCGCAACGCGCCCACGGCCGCATGGCCGCGTCGCGCGCACCGGGGCTCGGCGTCACGCCGCGGATGGACGTGCTCGGCGCGCCCGTCGTGACCGTCGGGTAGGCCCGCTCCCCGGCGGCACGGCTCGCCGGCCGCCGGGCGGGTGCCGCCCGCGGCCGGGTACGTTCCGGCGGGTCACTGCCACCGGATGGGCGCCTGCCCCTTCGCGGCAAGTCGTGCGTTCAGTGTGGCCAACTGCGCCTGCACGGCGGCGTTGAGCCGCGTCACGGCCTCGTGGGCCGCCGCAATCATTGCGTCCGCGCCGCGCTGCTCGGCGGCATTCGGCGCCGTGTTGCCGTCTCCGTAGCCCAGCCGGTCCAGTTCGTCGAGGATCGTCGCCGTGTACGGCTCGGCGGACTGGTTGTGGCCGTAGAACGGCGTGACCATCCGTTTGCCGTGCACGAGCAACGTGTCCTTGAGCGCCCTGAGCAGCGCCGCGTCGGCCGACGCCGGTTCGGACGCCAGCCGGCGATCGAGCTCCTGCCGGAGGGCGAACGCGCGGTTCGCGATCTCGATCAGCTCGGTGGACGCGGCGTTCAGCTTGCGCGTGAAGGCGAACCTGGCCGCGAGGTCCGCGGCAGTCGCCTGGATGCGCGGGTCCGCCCGGAGCATGAACGGCGCGATCTGCGTGGTGCCTCCGTCCGCCAGCGACACGGTGTAGCGGCCCGGCAGCGCCACCGGGCCTTGCATGCGCCGCAGCCGGTACAGGCTGTCGCGCAGCGCCACGCCGTCGGCGTACCGGAAGTCCCAGTGGAACACGTTGAGCCCCTTCTTCGCCGGGAGCCGCGGCGGGCTTGGCAGCCGGTTCTTCGGCGTGTCGCTCGGCGGCTCCACGTACGGCTTGTTCAGCGTGGCCGTGTCGGTGACGCCCGCCTTCCGCAGGCTGTCGTTGCGCACCTGCTTGAGGCGATCCAGCCGCAGACTGTCGGCGCGCTCGGTGGAGTCCTGCGCGCTCGTGAAATGGTTGATCACGGCGCCGCTGGCGTCGCGCACGTCGAGCGTGACGGTCTGCGTCGAGTCGGCCAGCCAGTAATAGACGCCCACGCCGTTCGCCGGGTCCTCGCCCGTCTGGAGGTTCTGGATGAGCTGCTGGCCGTGCCAGAAGACGCGGTACGCGTCCATCGGGTCGAAGAGGTGCGCCTTCGCGGTCGTCGTGCCGACCGCGAGCTGCCGCAGCGGCGAGATGTCGTCCATGATCCACAGCGCGCGCCCGTGCGTGGCGATCGCGATGTCGCCGTCCTTGATCACGAGGTCGTGCACCGGCACGGGCGGGAGGTTGCGCTGGAGCCGCTGCCAGTGCCCGCCATCGTCGAGA
>JAYEKC010000250.1:1835-3273 GCA_034716715.1 Gemmatimonadota bacterium
GAACCACACGCCGCGCTCCGTGCCGGCGAAGAGCAGCCCCCGCCGCACCGGGTCCTCGCGCACGACGTGCGTGAACTGGCCGTCCGGGATGCCCGTGTCGATCTCGGTCCACGTGGCGCCATAATCGGTGGTCCGGAACAGGTACGGCTTGTGGTCGTCGAGCAGCTGCCGGTTGGCGGCCAGGTACGCCGTGCCGGCGGAAAAGGGTGAGGGGTCAATGATTGACATGCGCGTACGCGGGGGCAACTGCGGAGGCGTGACATCCTGCCAGTGCGTGCCGCCGTCGCGCGTGACGTGCACCATGCCGTCGTCCGAGCCCACCCAGATCACGCCCTTCGCCACCGGCGACTCCGCGACCGTGAAGATCGTGGCGTAGTTCTCGGCGCCGCTGTTCTCCACCGTGATGGGCCGGCCGGCGATCACCAGTGTGGACGGGTCGTGCCGCGTGAGGTCCGGCGAGATCGGCGCCCAGTTGCGGCCGCCGTCGCTGCTCTTGAACAGCACGTTCCCGCCCTCGTAAAGGGTGTTCGGGTCGTGCGGCGAGACGATGATCGGCGTCGTCCAGTTGAACCGGTACTTCGCCGTCGTCGGTGGGGCCGTGCGCTGCCACGCCTCGATCATCCGGTTCGACACGCCCTTCGCGTGATCCACGCGCTCGCCCGCGGCGTACGTGACGTCGGGCCGCACGGGATCCACCGCGATGATCCCCGACTCGCCGCCGCCGGGATAGTACCACGCCGAGATGTCGAACATGCCGTCGGTGCGGCTCGGGCCGCACGCGCCCGAGTTGTCCTGCTGCGCGCCGCACACGCGGTACGGGAAGTGGTTCGTGGCGATGACGTGGTAGAACTGGCCGGTGGCGTAGCCCGTGGTGCTCCACGTCTCACCCTTGTTGTAGCTGACGCGGGCGCCCTGGTCGGCCGCCACGATCATCCGGCTCGGATCGTCGGGCGCGATCCACAGGGCGTGCGTGTCCCACAGGCTGTCGTACCCCTGCACCTGCGTGAAGTGCTTGCCGCCGTCGGTGCTGCGGAACAGCACGCCGTTCGGCAGGTACACCGTGTTCACGTCCGCCGGGTCGGCGGTGACCTTCGAGAAGTAGAAGGGCCGCCAGTGCGGGCCCATCCCGTCGAGGGACCTGTTGTTCGCGTCGTTGACGCGCGTCCAGGTGGCGCCGGCGTCGTTGGAGCGGAACAGCCCGCCCGAGTCGGACTCGACCATCGCCCACACCAGCTGGTGGTCGGCCGGCGAGACGGCCAACCCCACGTTGCCGATGACGCCCGTCGGCAGGCCCTTGTGGTGCGTGATATCGGCCCAGTGGTCGCCGCCGTCGGTGGTCTTCCAGATGCCGTCGCCCGCGCCGCCGCTGATGAGGTCCCACGGCGTGCGCCGCACGCGCCACATCGCCGCGTAGAGCACGTTCGGGTCGGCCGGATCC
>JAYEKC010000251.1:0-16624 GCA_034716715.1 Gemmatimonadota bacterium
TCGAGCTGGGCGAAGTAGCGATCCATGGCCTTGCGGCCGCTCGCCGTGAGCTTGTACTCCGTGCGCGGCACGCGCCCCTCGAAGCCCTTGTGGCAGCTCACGTACCCGGCGTCCTCGAGCTTGCGGGCGTGCACGCTCACGTTGCCGTCGGTGGTGCCGAGGCGTTCCTTGAGCTCGTTGAAGGACAGGCGCTCGTGGGCGGCCAGCGCGCTGACGATGCCCAGGCGGATCGGCTCGTGGATGGTGCGATCGAGCGAAACGACAGCTGGGGACGCGCGCGGGGTACGGGGCACGTGCGTATGGTACGGCCGCTTCTCTGCACCGACAAGTGCTTTTCACCAACAAGCCCCGCCGGGGTCCGCCGGCGGGGCTTGCGCATTGACGCGGCCGCGTTACGCGCGGCCCATCATCATCGCGTCGCGGATGCGGTTCCGCAATGGGCGTCGAACTGGCCCGTGAGGTCCGTGGCGATCTCGGCCGCCGAACGGCCCTCGATCTGCCAGCGCTCCATCATGTAGACCAGCTTGCCGTCCTTGAACAGCGCGATCGACGGCGAGCTCGGCGCGTAACCCACCATGAATTCGCGCGCGCGGCGCGTGGCGTCGGGGTCCTGGCCCGCAAACACGGTGTACAGGTGGTCGGGCCGCACGCCGTGCTGCAGCGCCTGCGCGACGCCCGGGCGGGCGTTGCGGGCGGCGCAACCGCACATCGAGTTCACCACCAGCAGGGCCGTGCCCTGCGGGCTGGCGAACTTCGCGTCCACGTCGGCCGCCGTGCGCAGTTCCTCCACGCCAAGCTGCGTGAGCTCCTGGCGCATCGGGGTGATGAATCGTTCGTCGTACAGCATGGGAGTAGACAGTAGACAGTAGACAGTAGACAGTAGACAGAGCCGGTCAGCGGAACGAGTCCGGCTCACGGGCCAGTGCCAGGATCGCCGCCTGCGGCACCACGAGATACCGCTCGTCCTCGAAGGTGATCTCGACCGCCGCCTTGCGGAAGAACAGCGCGTAGTCGCCCACGCGCGCCTGCATTGGAACATAACGGGTATCCTTGCTCCCCGTGATGCGCCACGGCTCGTCGAGGTGCTCCTCGACCGAGGGCAGCGGCTGGCCGGGTCCGGTGGCCACGATCGTGCCCCCCTGCACGGCCTGGCTGTCCACGGCCGTCGCCGGCAGGTACAAGCCCACCTTGGACCGCTCCTCGCCGTCCTCGAGCCGGATCAGCACCCGGTCGCCCACCACCAGCAGTTCCTTGTCACCCTTTTTCATCTGGCGCTCCGTTCACCGTCATCCGTCACCGGTCACCCCGCCTTCATCCTACTTCACGAGGAATAGCTTGTTCTGCCGCTTGAGCGCCCACCGGGCCCGGCCGTCGGACCCGATGATCATGTCCTCTTCCTGCGCCATCCGCACGGGTTGCCCGCCCCATTCCGGCACCGGCGTCGTGGCCTGCAGCTCGATGGAATACCACATCGACGGGATGACCTTCGCGTCGCCGCGGCCCGAGACGCCGTCCTGGTAGTCCCAGAGGCCGATGAGCGGACCCGCCCCGTGGCCGTTCATGCCGATGGGATGCGAGTACATCGTTCCGCTGATGCCCTTCGCCTTCATCCGCTCGAGCACCGACGCGAGGATCTCGTTGCCCGTGCGGCCGGGGCGGATTTCCTTCATGGCGATGTCCTGCATCGCGTTTGCGTTGGCCAGGGCCCGCTTGAGCCCCGCGGGGGCGTCGGTTTCGCCGGGCAGGAGCACGTACGCGTTGTGCTGCGTGTCGGTGTTGAGTCGCGCGACGGTGATCCCGACGTCGCAGTGCAGCACGTCGCCGCGCTGGATCACGGGGTCGTCGCCGAGCTGCTCCGCCGTTGCGCCCTTCCGCTGCACCTCGATGCTCGGCTGGAACCACGTCGCGAGCCCCTCGTCGGCCACGCGCTGCCGCCACCACCACACGAGGTCGCTGGTGCGCGTCTTTCCCGGCGTGATGACGCGATTCGAGAACATCTCCTGCGTCATCGCCCACACGTGCGCCGTCATCTTCGTGAAGAACGCCTCCTCCTCCGGCAGGCGCGACGCGATCAGCTCGAGCGGCAGCCCCTCGGCATCCTGGAACTTCGACGTCCACTGCGGGCCGAGCGCCTCGCTCATGCCCTGCAACTCCCCGCTGGAGAGTCCGTCGCTGAAGGCGAACACCTTCGAGCGGTTGATGCCGATCACCTTCGGCTGCTTCTCCTCGATCACCTTCCGGAGCGCCAGCCACTGCTCGTCGCCCCAGAGCTCGGCCTGCCGGCCACCGACGTCGGCCTCGACCGTCTTCATGGCGCGCCGCGCCTCCCACACGCCACCCTGGCTGGTGCCGCCGAGCGCGATGCGCTCCACGCACGCCGGCGCCGGGGGCGCCGCGGTCGCCGCGCACTTGTCGAAGAACACGTAGATCGTCCGCCGCCGCGCGGCGAACGTCTCCGGCGCGGTGATGGACGAGAACACGGGATCCTCGTTGTACTCGCGCATCGTCACCACCCAGAAGTCGATGCCGTGCTTGCGCATCAGCTCCGGGACGAAGGTGTCGAGCCGCTTGGCGAGCCAGGCCTGCTGCATGGCGGCGAGTTCGCGCTGCGTGCCGAAGGGACGCCTGGCCTGCGCCGCCGGCCGGGGCGCGGCGACCTCGCTCCGCCGCGGTGCGTCCTGTGCACCCGACGCCGGCGCGGCGAGGATCGCCGAAAGGGTCGCGATCACCGCGCGACCGCCGAAACGTGGGCCGCGTCGTACGCGGCCACAGTGGATCCGAGTCACGATGATTTCTCCGGGGAATCGGGGGACGTGGCGTGCTCCGCCGTGGCCCGGTGCACGGCGGCGACGGTGTGGCCGCGGTCCTCCGCCGCAAGGATCAGGCGGCGGAGCACCGAGACGACGATGGCAAGTATGGCCGTGAAGACGACAATGCCGCCCAGGCGCCAGAACAGGATGCGGATGCCGGTGGGGATCCAGTCGCTGAACTCGGCCCGCTCGGCCCCGAGCGGCTCCAGGTTCACCGTGGTCAGCGCCAGGCTCATGACGATTTCCGTTCCCGATTCGAGCACGGCGAACAGCGGCGCGCGCCAGATCCAGTTGCGCAACGTGAAGTTGGCGAGGTGGATGGCGCACGTGAGGAAGAGGAACGCTGTTCCCGCGAGGAACGTGCCGCCCACCCACGCCCAGCTGTCGGGCGACCCGTGCGTGAGCACGTACGACCGCCAGAGCCGCATCACGACGCCCGTCACGAGCGCCATCTGCGGCAGCGACAGCGAAAGCCGCCGGAACGCACGCGGCTGGTCGGCACGCCACGCGATGGAGGTGCGCGGGAAGAAATCCGTCATCTCGTGGAAGCTACGGCCGCGGGGGGCCAACGGTGGAGGGCGCCGCATGCCCCGCGTGACGCCCTGCGCGCCGGCCGCCGGGACAGGTGCTCAGGGCGACGCGATTCGCGCGGCCAGCCAGCGCAGGCTCTCGCCGAGGTGCGCATGCCAGTATTCCCACGTGTGGGCGCCCGGCCACTCGTGGTAGTCGAGCGGCACCCGCAACGACGCCATCGCGTCCCGGAACGCGCGGCTCTGGGGCAGGAACAGGTCCTCCGTGCCACAGTCGGCGTAGAGCGCCGGCAGCGGCGTCCCGCGCGCCACGAGGCGTGCGGCGATCGTCGCCGGGTCGCGTGCCCGCCAGCCCGACGAGTCGGCGCCGAAGACGGGCGCATAGCGGGGCGCGTTGGCGGCGCGGTACCGCGCGAATGCCGCCGAGTCGGCGGCGCCCCGCGGCAGCTGCCGCCCGCCCGCCGCCGCGGGCGCAAGGTCGAACGGCCACAGTACGCCCGAGTGCGACGCCGCGGCGGCGAACGTGCCCGGGTACTGCAGGGCGAGCGTGATTGCGCCATACCCGCCCATCGAGAGCCCCGCGATGCCGCGATGCGCGCCAGCGGCCAGCGTGCGGTACCGGGCGTCCACGTACCGGACGACGTCGTAGGCGACGTAGTCGTCGTAGTGGGGCCACGCCACGCAATCGTGTTCGGCGCTCCCGCCCGGCGGCAGCATCAGCCGGCGGCAGCCCGCCGCGTCGAGAAGGAGGTTGTAGGTGGTGTAGTACGAGTAGGCGTCGCCGTCGGGCATGGCCACGATCATCTCGGCCATGCCGCCCGCAATGAGGGAATCCATCACGGCCGCGAGGTGCGCCCGTTGCGTCCAGTTGGTCTCGTCACCGGTGGCGCCGTGGAGGTAGTAGGCCACCGGATAGCGACGTCCCGGCGACGCCTGGTACGACGGGGGGAGATACACGACAAGTGCCTTGCGGGTGGCAAGGGCCTGCGACCACAGCGTGTCAGTGACGACCGTGCCTGTCGGCCGCGGGTGCGCGGCCTGCTGGGCACGGGCCGGCGCCAGCGGCAGCACGCACGCTGCGACGACGATGGCCGCGGCCGCCCGGCGCACCTCAGCCGCCCGCTACTTCACCGTGGCGATGCACTCGATCTCCACCCGCGCGTTGAGCGCCAGGCCCGTGGCGCCAAACGCGCTGCGCGCGGGATACCTGCTGTTCTTGAAGAACGTCCGGTACACGCCGTTCATCGTGTCCCACTCCTTCATGTCGGCCATGAAGACGGTGCACTTGACGACGTGGTCCATGTCGGAACCCGACTTGTCGAGCACGTCCTTGATGTTGTTCATCGTCTGCCGCGTTTCGGCCTCGATGCCACCCGGCACGACGCCATTCCCCGACGCGTCGGCCGACGTGCCGATCTGGCCCGCGAGGTAGAGCATGTTGCCGACCTTCACGGCCGGCGAGAAGGGCCGCGTGGGCGGCCCGTACGGCTGGAGATACTGTGGCTGTTGCGCCGCCAGCACCGCCGGCGACAACACGAGGAGCGTAAGGAGCATTCGGCGCATGACGACCTCCGTGAGTCAGGAATGTCCGCTCTGTCTACTGTCCACTGTGTACTGTCTACTCACTTGATCCAATGCCCGAGCCGGCTCCAGCGGATGTCCGTGACGAAGCTCAGCGGGCGGTCGCTCTGGCTGGATGGTACGTACGAGTAGTACACGAACATCGGCCGGCCGCGGATGTTGCCGCGCGGGACGATGCCCCAGTACCGGCTGTCCTTCGAGTCGTAACGGTTGTCGCCCATCATGAAGTAGTGCCCGGCGGGAATCACGAGCGGGCCCCAGTTGTCGTGCGTCGGCTGCTTCGGCGGCTCACCGAACCGCGTGTGCGCCACCTCGATGCGGTGCTGCCAGTCGAAGAGCGGGTTGGTCTCGGTGCCGTCGCCGCGCGCCTGGTCGGGCGACGTCTCGCTGAGCCGCTGGGCGGCGCCGTCCACGTACACGACGGCCTCGCGCATGTAGATCGTGTCGCCCGGCATGCCGATGACGCGCTTGACGAGCGTGGGCGTCGGGTCGTTGCCGATCTCGGCTTCGTCGGCCTGGTACGGCGACTCGAACACCACCACCTCGCCGCGTTGTGGCTGGGCGTAGCCCGGCAGCGACGACGTCGTGAACGGGATGTGGGGACCGTATCGGAGCTTGTTCACGAACAGCCAGTCGCCGACGAGCAGCGACGGGATCATGCTGCCCGAGGGAATGCGGTACGCCTCGATGAGGAAGGTGCGCAGCAGCAGGAAGATCGCGATCGTGCCCGCCAGCGACTTGAAGCCTTCCCACGCGCGGCGTCCGCCGGCGCTCCCCTTGCCTGAGCGAAGCGCCGCAACGCTGCCCTTGCCTCCGCCTTCCTTTTCCGACGACTTGCGCTTGGCCACGATGCGTCCGGTACGGGTGAATCACCCCCGGCCGGAATGTGGCGGGCGGGCGTCCACGGAATCTGGGCCGCCGCTGCGCGCGGGCAAGGGCGAATGGCAACGGGGGCGTGCCCCTGCGGGCACGCCCCCGTTTCTTCACCACCGTGCGCTACTTGACGTGCTTGCTGACGAGCGCCGTCATCTTGAACATCGACACCTGCGAGGCCTTGAAGATCGGCTTGAGGTTCGCGTCCGCATTGATCATGCGCTTGTTCTTCTTGTCCTGCAGGCCGTGCTTCTTGATGTACGCCCACAGCTTCTTCGTCAGCTCCGTGCGCGGCATCGGCTTGTCACCGACGACGGCGGCAAGCGTGGCGTCCGGCTTGACCGGCTTCATGAATGCCGCATTTGGCTTCCGCTTCGACTTCTTCTTGGCGGCCATTGAACTCTCTCCTGGATGATGTTGAAGGAACCCGGTTTCCCTCTGGGAACAAGCTCGAAAGTATAGCAACTCCCCGGGAGCGCAATAGGCGCTTCCCTCTGGGAACGGCGTGTCCGCCCTCTGGAAACGCCCCGCGATTCGCCTCGCGACGCCGCCGGCGTCACAGGAGTGACCGCAGCAACTGCACCATCCGCGCGTCCGCCGGGTCGGCGCTGGCATCGTCGTCGGCCACCTCGGCGCGCTCCTGCGGGGTCTCGAGAATCAGGGGAACGCCGGCCGTCCGCTCGTCGGCCAGCAGCCACCGGAACGGCTCCACGCCGATGGCGCCATCGCCAATCCAGGCGTGGCGGTCGCGGTTGGAGCCGAACGGGTGCTGGCTGTCGTTGAGGTGGAAGAACGCGGGCCGCTCGCCAATGGCCTGCTCGAAGCCGTCAAGCACGGCGCCAAGCTCCGCCGGAGACTCGTGGATAGGATGCCCGCTCGCGAAGAGGTGGCACGTGTCGAGGCCGTATCCGGTCCTCCTTCGGAGCGGGCCCGGCACGCGGGCGAGCATGCGCGCCACCTCCGCCGCCGACCGGCCCATGGTTTGCCCGGCCCCCGCCGTGTTCTCGATGAGCACCCGGGTGCCGGCGCCGGTCTCCGGAACCTGCTCGAGGGCCCAGGTGATGGCGTCGCCCACATGGTCGCACGCAGTGCCCGGATCACCCTCCGCGGCGGACCCGGGATGGAAGCAGCACGCGCCGACTCCGTACGCGGTGGAGCGTGCCAGCTCCCGCGCAAGCCCGCTGCGGGCGCGGGCGGCCTTCACGGCGTCGGGCGACGCGGTGTTGAGGACGTACGCCGCGTGCACGAGCACGTTCCGCGGAGCAATCCCCGCGGCGGCGAGCGCCGCCTGCAGGGCCGCCACGCGGTCGGGCTTTGCCCTGACCTTCTCGTTGTAGTAGGTGGGCGGCGCCGTGAAGAGCTGCACCGCTTCCATCCCGGCCGCCGCCGCGCGCCGCACCGCCATCGGCATCCCGCCGGCATCCGCCGGGTGTCCGCCGATGATCCGCGTCGTCACTCGGCGTCGGGCTTCGTGTCGGGCTTCGCGTCGGGCGCGATGTCGAGCATCCTTGCGTTGCCGAGATATTCCACGGAGCGGGGCTGGTCGATCTGCCGGAGGCGCTTCACCACCTCGCCGATCCGCTTCGCCTGCTCGATGATGGTCGACAGGGCCTCGTCCTTCTCACCATCCTCCACCATCCCCGCCTCGAGGAGTGCGGCGTGGGACAGCATCGCCGCCAGCGGGTTGTTGATTTCGTGCTGGAGGGCGAGCGACGTCTCGCCGATCCCCGCCAGGTACCGCGCGCGCCGCAGCTCCTCCTCAGCCTGGCGGCGCGCGTCGGTGATCTGGATGCGCCGCTCGACGATCCGGAGTCGCGCGGCGAATTCGTCCGGCGTCACGGGTTTGCTCAGGTAGTCGTCGGCCCCGGCATCGAGCGCCTTGAGCAGGTCGTCGCGGGTCTTCCGCCCCGTGACGATGAGGATGAACGGGTCCGGGCGGTCGGACAACCGGATGCGACGGCAGAGGCCGAGGCCGTCGAGCTTGGGCATCTCCCAGTCCAGGACGATGAGCGGGACGTCTTCAGCGCGGAACGCAGCCCACGCGGCCTCGCCGTCCCGCGCGGCCGCCACCACGGTGTGCCCACCCTCCTCGACCACCGCGCGGAGGATGGCCAGCATCGTCGGATCGTCGTCGGCGATGATCACGTTCATCAGGGACTCGTCCTCGTCATTCGTCGTTCAGCGGCGCAAGCGGCCCACGCGCACTACGGCAGCCGGACCTTCGCTTCCGCGGGCCGCCTCGTTCCAGCCTACCGCGAGCCGACCGGCGTGCAGGGCCACCAGGGGCGCGCGGGCCCGTGCGTCCGCGCCGCTGACGCGCTCGCGCACGACCGGAATCTGTCCCGGGCCAACCCAAATCGCGAGCCAGACCGCCCCGTCGGCCACCGCCGGCGACTCGTAGGCAACCGCGATGGTATCGCCGGTTACGGCGACCCCCGCCAGGCGTGCCGCGCCTCCAGGCGCCACGAGGCGCACGCCGTCGGCGCGACGCGCACCGGGCCGCACCGCGGCAATAACGATTCCAGCGGTGTCGCCGAGCACGCCATGGAACGCGACCACGGTTGCGTCTCCCGCTGTCGCGGCCACGCCCGGCGGCGGCCGGTCGCAGGGCGCCGCCCGCGTTCCCGACGTGCCAACCTCGACGGCGCGCTCCCAGTCGACGCCACCGTTGGGCGAACGCGATACGAGGAGCACACTCCCCTTTGGCGGCCGGGGTTGCCACCACGCGGCGACCACCGTGTCGCCACCCCCCGGAACTGCCGCGCGCGCGGCGGGACACGCGGTCGAGTCGCCTGGCCAGCGTATGGGCACCACCGGCGCCCGCACCGCGGGTGCTCCACCATCGCCGAACACAAGCAGCGCCCCCGGCGCGACGGCCCCGCTCATGCGCTGCTCGGCCTCCCATCGTACCTGCGTGCGCGTGCCGCATCCGGCGGCCATCGCGGCCATGCCTGCCGCGACGACCGCGAGCGCGGTGACGGCCGCGTTGCGCGGGGAGCGGGACATGCGGACGCGGGCGGCACGGGGCAGGCGGGCGGCGGGAGACACCGCCGCAGTCTAGCACGCTCGGCGGCTGCGCGGGGCCGCTGCCCGGGCTGCGAGCCGCAGCGGTCAGGCGGTACATTCCGCAACGTTCCGCTGACCGCCCGATCTCGTCTTCCCGCACCCACCGCGAGCGAACGATGTCCGCACCCTCGAATGCCATCCGTCACGTCGGCCCGGCCGTCAACGAGCCGGTGCATTCCTACGCCCCCGGTTCGCCCGAGCGGGCAGCCCTCAAGGCCCGCCTCGCGGCCATGGAGGGCGAGCGCCCGGACATTCCCCTGGTCATCGGCGGCAAGGAAATCCGCACGGGGATCGTCCGGAACGCAACGTCACCGCACGAGCACCGACACGTGACGGCGACCTGGCACCAGGCTCGCCCGCGCGACGTGGCCGCCGCCATTCGCGCCGCCGGCGCGGCGCAGAAGGAGTGGGCCTCATGGCGCTGGGAGGACCGCGCCGCGGTGCTGCTGCGCGCGGCCGACCTGCTGGCCACCTCGTGGCGGACCACGCTCAACGCGGCCACCATGCTCGGCCAGTCCAAGACCGCGTTCCAGGCCGAGATCGACGCGGCGTGCGAGCTGATCGACTTCTGGCGGTTCAACGTCCAGTTCGCCGCCGAGATCTACGCCGACCAGCCCAAGGATGCGCCCGGGATGTCGAACATGATGGATTACCGGGGGCTCGAGGGGTTCGTGTACGCCGTGACGCCGTTCAACTTCACCGCCATCGGCGGGAACCTGCCGACGGCGCCCGCCCTGATGGGCTGCACGGTGATCTGGAAGCCGTCAAACACGGCCATCCTCTCGGCGTGGCACACGATGCAGCTGTTGCGCGAGGCGGGGATGCCCGACGGCGTGATCAACTTCGTCCCGGGCAACGCGGTGGAAATCACGGGACAGCTGCTCGCGCACCGCGACTTCGGTGGCATCCACTTCACCGGCAGCACCACCGTGTTCAACGCGATGTGGGAGACCGTGGGACGCAACGTGGGCGGTTACCGCTCGTATCCGCGCATCGTGGGCGAGACCGGCGGCAAGGACTTCATCGTCGCCCACCCCTCGGCGGACCCTGCGGCCGTGGCCGTGGCGATCGTGCGCGGCGGATTCGAGTTCCAGGGGCAGAAGTGCTCGGCGGCCAGCCGCGTCTACGTCCCGAAGTCGATGTGGAACGACGTGCGCGACCGCGTCGTCGCGATGGTCAAGACCATCCGGATGGGCGACCCGGCCGACTTCCGGAACTTCATGGGCGCCGTGATCGACCAGAAGGCGTTCGACCGCATCAGCGGCTACCTCGCCGACGCGAAGACGAAGGCGAAGGTCGTCTGCGGCGGCGGCGCCAACGGCAAGACCGGCTGGTTCATCGAGCCCACGCTGGTGGAGACGAAGAATCCGGGGTACCGGCTGATGTGCGAGGAGATCTTCGGGCCCGTGGTGACCGCCTACGCCTACCCGGACGCGAAGTGGAAGGACACGCTGCGGGTGGTCAACTCCACATCGCCCTATGCGCTCACCGGCGCCGTGTTCGCGCGCGACCGCAAGGCCGTCGCCGAGGCCCACACGGCGCTCCGGAACGCCGCGGGCAATTTCTACGTCAACGACAAGCCGACGGGCGCGGTCGTGGGCCAGCAACCGTTCGGCGGTGCGCGTGCGTCGGGCACCAACGACAAGGCCGGTTCGAAGATGAACCTCCTCCGCTGGACAAGCGCGCGCACGGTGAAGGAGACGTTCAACCCGCCGACGGATTACCGCTACCCGTTCATGCAGGAGAAGTGACGCCCGGCTTGCCGTCGTCGCAGACCCACACCCGAACATGGCCCAGTTTCGCTACGTCACTCTGGACGTCTTCACGGACCGGATGTTCGGGGGAAACCAGCTGGCGGTATTTCCCGACGCCACCGGGATCCCCGAGGACGCCCTCCTCGCCATCACGCGCGAGTTCAACTACTCCGAGACGACGTTCTGCTATCCGCCGGCGAATCCGGCGCACGCGGCCCGGGTGCGCATCTTCACGCCGGGCGCCGAAGTGCCGTTTGCCGGCCACCCGACCGTGGGAACGGCGATCGCGCTCTGCGCCGAACGGCCAGCGGCCGGGACGACCCTCGTCCTTGAGGAGGGCGTCGGTCCCGTGCCCGTCCGCGTGCATCCCGGCACGCCGGCGTTCGCCCAGTTCAGCGTCGCGAAGCTGCCCGAGGTAGGCCCGCCGGTCCCGACGAGGAGCCGCCTCGCCGAGATCCTCTCCCTCACGCCGGACGACGTCCTCGGCGGCTCGACGTCGCCGCAGGCGGTGTCGTGCGGGTTGCCGTTCCTGGTTGTCGGCGTACGCACGCTCAAGGCCCTGGCCGCCGCGCGGCTGCGGTTCGACCGCTGGGACGAGACGCTGCGAAGCTCCTCGGCGCCCGACCTCTTCGTCTTCGCCGCTGACCCCGAGAGCGGCTCGTCGCACTATCGCGCCCGCTGCTTCGTCCCGAGCGTGAACGTGCCGGAGGACCCCGCAACGGGCAGCGCGAATGCCTGCTTTGCGGGCTACCTCGCCGCGCGCGCCGGCACTCGCGACGGCACCCTGGCGTGGACGGTGACGCAGGGCGTCGAGATGGGACGCCCGAGCCGGCTTGAGCTCGAGGCCGACAAGGTCGGCGGGGCGATCACCGCAGTGCGCGTGGGCGGCCACGCCGTGTTCGTGATGGAGGGGCGCATCGCGCTTCCGTGATGTCCCGCGGGCGCCCCAGGACGGCCCCGCGGCTATTCGCGCAGCGCGCTGATCTCGATGGACCGGCGGCCGGGTAACGCGCCGTCGAACGCGCGAAGGCCCGGCTCCCACGCCTGGCTGCGGTCACGCCCATTGCGCTTGGCCACGTACAGCGCCTCGTCGGCGCGGGCAACGAGTTGCGCAACCACCTGGTCATTCTCCGCGTTCGCCGACGCGATCCCGATGCTGATGCCGACCTTGCGGGTGCCGCCGAGACTCGCGAAGGGGCGGCCGCGGAAGGCGGCCTGCAGGCGGTCCGCGAGAATCTGCGCGCCGGCGGCGTTGGTGTCGGGCGCGAGAATCTCGAATTCCTCGCCGCCGATGCGCGCCACCACGTCGCCAGCCCGCGCCGTTTCGCGGAGGCGCGCGCCCATCTCGCGCAGCACCTCGTCGCCGGTGAGGTGGCCAAATTCGTCGTTGATCTTCTTGAAGTGGTCCACGTCGATCGCGAGCATCGACATGGGGTGCTTGCCGCGCACGGCGCGCGACGTCTCGCGCGCGCAGAGCTGGTCGAAGCCGCGGCGGTTGAAGCAGCCCGAGAGCGCGTCGGTGAGCACGATGGCCTCGAGGCGGAGGCGCATCCTGTTGTACGCCCGCCCGATCAGCGTGACGGGATCGGGCATGCGGTCGAGCGTCTCGTCGTAGGGCGTCGAGAAGTCGCCCTCCTGCGCCCGATCGAACAGGGCCAGGACGCGCTCCAGCCGCCCGGCAACCTGGCCGTGGAGCCCGCCCAGCAGTAGGGCTCCCATGAGGAAGATGGCGAGGTTCCAGAACTGCTCCTCGGGCTGGGACAGCATGCCCTGCTGGTTCGCCGCGACCACCAGCAGGCCAAAGCACGTGGCCGCCGTAACGACGCTCACCATCGTGGCCCGGAGCCCGAAGTACAGCCGGGTGAATTGCACCGCGAACGTGGCGACGATCAGCCCTCGCGCATACTCGGCGGGTGGCGTCACCGCGAGGAGGAACGTGAAGATCAGCAGGTAGTCGCTGACGAGTACGGCGTGCAGCAGCGGGCGGCTCGCCACGCCGGTCCTGGCGAGGTTGCGCGTCACGACCTCGTTGAACGCCAGGTACGCCGCCAGCACCGAGAGTCCCACCACCAGTGATGGCGTCGCGCCGAGACGCACGTGCAGCAGCGAATCCGCGCTGATGATTCCCGTCCACTTGAAGCCAAGAGCGACGAGGCCGACGAGCGCCGCGAACGCGCGCCGGAACTTCCCCTGCCAGAGCAGGATCTCGCCGAATGTGGCCTGTGCGCCGGCTGCGGTGGGAGACGACACGGATGACGGTGGGATGACCCAATAACCTCGCGTGTGACCCGAAAACCGCAAGACCCCTTGTCACCGTCTGCAAATTCGACAGCGCGATAGGCGGCGAAAGGGGCGTGGCCTGCTGCGACTTGTACGGAGCTGGCGGCTCCTTTGAGGCTCCGGGCCGGCCGCTAGAACTTCGCGTCCAGCCTCAGGTCGAGACGCCACTGTTGGGCCGGCCAAATTCCGCGCGCCACATCCAGGCGAATCAGCCCATCCAGCACCGACCACCCAACGCCGGCCCCGGTGAGTGGCCGCCCGGGCTTCGTGAAGTCGGCGCGCGCTCCCGCCCACCCGACGTCCGTGAACGCAATCGTCCGGAATCCCTGGTTCCGCGTGCCGAGTTCGGCGCGCGCCATCCAGTATGCATCGCCGGTCGCGGTAAGTGCGGTCTGCCCACGGATCGACTGCGTGCCGCCAAGGTGAAACAGGCGCTGCGGCGGCACGCCGCCGCCCGCGACGCCGGCACTGAGCGTGAGGGCCGCCGCGACCGGGCCGACGGGGCCCGACGTCGTCACGTCGAGCAACCCGCGAGCATACGTCGAGTCCCCGGTGGCCGCCTCGGCGCGCAGGTCGGCCATCACGCGGAACCCGTCCGGGTCGAGCCCCCACTGTGGGCGCATCCGTGCGCCAATGCCCGCCGCCGTCACGCGCGATGCCATCGGGTTCGGGATGAACCGCGGGTCGTTACCTCCCCCGAACAGCGTCCACCGCGAGTGGACGCTGTCGCCCCACTGCTGCTCGCCGAAAAACCGCAGCTCCAGCCCGCCGGCAGCGGGCGGTGTCCGCGTGAGTTCCCCGCCCCACGCACGGAAATACGCCCCTTCGTCGCGCGCGTAGAGCAGCGACGACATCGACGCACCGAACGACAGCGGGTTGCCCCAGTCATCGGAGGCCTGCAGGCGCCGGTACACGGCGCCATGCCACGTGGTCCGTCCGTTCGAGCGCCAGACGGCGAACTCGCCGTTGAGCTGGCGGTCGGCGTACGACCCGCGGCCCGTGAGCGACGCCGTGAATCCGTTCCCCAGCACGCTCGTCGCCGTGATCGCCGTCGAAAGGCCCTCCACCCGGTTGTAGCGGGTCTGCGCCAGCCCGTAATCGAGCGTCGGCACCTGCGGCCCCCATCCCGGCTGCAGCCCGAACGACAGGGCCTTGAGCAGCTCCTCCCGCTCGGCGACGCCGAACTGCGCCTCGTTCGCATCGAAGATGGAGGCCGGGAGGTCGGGCGAGTTGGCCAGCTTCGCCGAGTCGCACGGCACCCGGGTGGCCACGCGCAGGGTGCCGTTGTACCTCGACCGGTACGTGGTGTACTCCCCCGCCGACGCACATTCGGCCGCGCGCTGTCGCGCGATTTCCTCGGCGCGCGCGCGCAGCGCCCTCGTGACGAGTGAGTCCTGGACCTTCTCGTCCGCGCCGGCAGTCCGGAGGCTGTCGCGGAGCCGCGCGACGCGGCTTCGGTCGGCGGGCGGAATCGCGGGCAGAGAGTCGAGCGCATTCACGCTCTCGTAACGGAAGCGCTGTTCGAAGGTGACCGGCACGCGCGCAAAGCTGATCTGGCCGTAGCCCTCCACGGCCTGGGTGCGCGGCAGCCAGAAGCGCTGGTTGTAGAGTCCGTACTCGATGGTGATGCCCGTGATGTCGGCCTTCATCGGCGACATCAGGGCCTTGGCCCAGAACGGCACGTCGTCTGCATTCCGACGCCGCCGGGCCGCGGTATCGGCGCGGTCACGCTGGGTTTCCTCATTCGCCACGGCCCAGATGTCCATCGGCGTACTGAGGCGATACACGGCCCGCACCAGCTGCGCGGTGCGCATGTCGAACCAGAACGAACCGACCGTCACGTTCCACTTCGGCTCGCGCGCGGCAATCCGGAGCTCACGCAGGCGGATGGACTGGCCGTTGGGCAGCGTCATCGTGACCGAGTCGCCGGTCGCGTACGTGTAGTACGCCTCGGCCCCCACGGCGAGCGGATGCACGAGGTCGCGGTCGTCCACCTCGGCGCGGGCGAGGCCGCTGCCGACCCACAGGTTGTCGCGGCCCGGGTAGTACGGCACGGGAGCAAGGCCCGTCGTGCCGGCATCTCCCTCGCCGTCCTTCGCAATCGGCACCACGGTCCGGATGCCGGTCATCTCCACCCAGGCGCCGCGATCGCGCTGCCACTGCACGCGCGCCGCATCCTCGTGGCGGAACGCGAGGCGTTCGCGGCCGAGCATCGTCACGCCGAGGCCCACGGAAACGCGCTCGTACACCTTGGCGTCGTAGCTGAGGAGCGACGAGTCCTGCTCGAGCCGCGCAATGCGCGCGCGTTCCACGAGGGTGCGCGCCGCGGGATCCCTGAACGCCGTGGCGAGGTGTTCCGGCGTCACCTCGATCCGCCGCACCGGCCGCCGTCGCGCCGCGGTATCGCTGCGAAGCTCTTCCATGATGGCTTCGAGCCGCGCCGCGCGGATTGCCGCCGAGTCCGGCTGGGGCGCGCCGCCGACGCGAACGGTGACCTGTCCCTGGACGAGGAAGGCGAACGGGAGGAGAAGCGAGAGGGCCATGCAAGGGGAAGGGCGGGCGTGGTGCGCTGGCGTGTCCTGATGATACGTTGGGAGTCCCAGGATGGTTTCTCCCTCACTGCCTCCGCGGCCGCATTCCGTAACCGGCGACACCGGCGATGTGCCACTCGAGGAGTTCCGCGCGCGCGCCGCCGAGGTCGTCGAGTGGATCGCCGACTACCTGGCGCACCCGGATCGTTATCCGGTCCTTCCGCCGCTCGAGCCCGGCGCGACGCTCGCCGCGCTCCCGGCCGCCCCGCCACACGACGCCGAGCCGCTGCGCCGGATTCTCGACGACGTGGACCGCGTCGTGGTGCCGCGCATCACGCACTGGAACCACCCCGGCTTCCTCGCGTACTTCGCCAACACGGCGAGCGTGCCGGGAATCCTCGGCGAAATGCTCGCGACCGCGCTCAACACGAACGCCATGCTCTGGCGAACCGGGCCGTCGGCCGCGGAGCTCGAGCAGCGCACCTGCGACTGGTTGCGGCAGCTCATCGGGCTTCCCGACGGCTGGTTCGGGGTGTGCACCGACCTCGCGTCCACGTCCACGCTCTACGCCCTGGCCGCGGCGCGCGAGGCCGATCCCGCACTCGACGTTCGCCGGAAGGGACTCGCCGGCCGCGACCTGCCCGCGCTGCGCGTGTACTGCTCGGACCAGGCGCATTCGTCGGTGCACAAGGCGGCGATGACCCTGGGCATGGGGTTCGAGAACGTCGTGAACGTCGAGTCGGACGCCGAGTTCCGGCTGAAGCCGGCAGCGCTCGCCGCGGCCATCGCGGCCGACCGGGCGGCGGGGCGCCGTCCCATCGCCATCGTCGGCGTGCTGGGCACGACGAGCTCCACCAGCGTGGACCCGCTGGCCCCGATCGCCGACATCGCCGCGCGTGAGGGACTGTGGTTCCACGTGGACGCGGCGTACGCCGGCGTGGCGGGCGCGGTGCCGGAACTGCGCCACCACTTCGACGGCGCCGAGCGCGCCGACTCGATCGTCGTGAATCCGCACAAGTGGCTGTTCACGCCGATGGACTGCTCGGTGCTGCTCGTCCGCAATCCCGAGCCGCTCAAGCGGGCCTTTTCGCTGGTGGCCGCCTACCTCGAGACGGCCGACGCCGACACGGTCGTGAACTACATGGACTACGGGTTCCAGCTGGGGCACCGGTTTCGCGCCCTCAAGCTGTGGATGGTGC
>JAYEKC010000252.1:0-3269 GCA_034716715.1 Gemmatimonadota bacterium
TTCAAAGTTTTCGATGCAGGTGCTTGAGGTCGCGGGTGCGTTCGCATCCGCGACCGGCACCGAAGTCCACCTCGTTCGCGTTCTGGAGCCGCTGCCGACGATGGAGCCGTTTCCCGACCTTGCGGCGGTCATCGAACGCAGGCGCGCGGCGGTGGCGGTGGCGGAACAGCATCAACGCGCCAAGGCCGACCTCGAACGCGTGGGGCGGTCCCTTGGACGCCCGGCTGGTACGGTCCGCACCCACGTCGAGTTGTCGTCCCGCGCGGCTACCGTGCTGCTGAGGTATGCCCGCGCGAGCGACATCGACCTCGTCGCCATTGCCACGCACGGGCACGGAGGTTTGACCCGCGCGGCCCTTGGCAGCGTGGCGGACCAGGTGGTGCGGGGCGCCGACGTACCGGTCGTGGTGTTCCGGCCGGCGGGGAAGCGAGCGCTGCGATCCCGGCGCGCCAGAACGCAAGCGGTGCAGTGATCGAGGGCGAGCACGCCGTTCAACGGACCACTTGCCGCACACCAGTGTCCGGCTTCCCCTGATGGTGAGCCGCACCGCCGTTCACAGACTTCACGCATCCAACTCCCGCGGGACAACCATGAAATCGATTCCCAGCAGCACATTGATCGCCGTGTTCGCACTTGCGGCGTGCTCCGGCTCCGGTGCAATGATGGGTCCGGCCGATTCGGGACTCGCTCCTGCGGTCCTTTCGGTGAGCCCGGCCGCCGGCGCCCTCACCGTGAGCCCGTCCCAGCTCGTCACGACCACCTTCTCGATGTCCATGATGTCCGGCATGGAAAGCCGGGTCGTGCTGCACGAGGGCTCGGTCACCGGAGCACAGGTCGCAGGCACGGCAACCTGGAACGGGACCCGGACCGTTCTCACGTTCATGCCCGCCGCGCCGCTGAAGTCGGGAATGACCTACGTCATCCACCTCTCTCCGGACCTCACCGGCCAGAATGGTGGCAAGGCGAACCTCGGCTCGTGCCTTGCCATTGGCGGCCAGCAGGTTACCGGAACCATGATGAACGTGGCGAGCGGGACATCCATGATGAACGGTCAGTGGGGTCCGGGGATGATGGGAGACGGTTGGCGCGCCGGGGACGGTACCTTCGGCATGTACTTCACATTCAGGACCTCGTGAGGCGTCGCGCCGAGCCGGGCTTTCCCTTACACTCCTTGGGGAATTCCGCTGGCTTTCGCAGTTGCCAGTCAGGCCTATCCTGACACAACAACAATGGTCCAGCTCCCGCCACCTTCGTCGAATCGCGACACCCACGCCAGGCCAAGAAGCCGGCCGTGGCATCGCGCTGCGATGAAGCGTGGGTTCGGCGTCCTGATGCTGGCGCTCACCGTTCTTCAGGCCGGCGCGGTGCACCAGCCGCCGGTGCTTCGGGGAGCTGTGGTCCATTGCACCGCTAAGGCGGACGCTGCAGACGGCGAAATGGCCGGCATGGCGATGCCGACCTCGCACGGCGACCCGCGCCCGGAACTCGAACCGTCGGCGCCGCCACCGGCAGATGATTGCTGCGCCTCCGGCGTCGCCGGGCTGTGCGGGTCGTGCGGTACCTTCGCAGTGGCTGCGCTGGCCACGGTTGCACCGCTTGCCGTGGGAACGGTTGCCGCCGCATCGCCGGGCGTGGTGCTCCGGTCCGTGGCGCGCGCAGCCGACCCACCCCCTCCCCGCTCCTGACCTGATGCGTCGCGCGGCCTGATCGGCCGCGCGCCCCGCCGCGCCCTGTGGCGCCCGCGGGCGGATGCGGCAACACGGCCGCGCCCATCACATCAGGATCGGAGGGAGTTTGCAGCAAGCATCGTCATCACGGCGCCCGCACGCGCGGGTCTTCACGGCCGTGCCACGCTCGGCGGTCGCCATGGCGTGGCTCGCCCTCGCGCTCGGAATTCCACGCGAAGCGGCCGCGCAGGCGGCGTCCGCATCGCCACTGAATTTGGGCGCGCTGCTCGACTCGGTCGAACGTGCCAATCCGTTGCTCACGGCCGCACGGGCGTCGGCGCGAGCCGCCGCGGCAATGATTGCAGGTGCCAAACGTCCGCCCGATCCGCAACTGCAGATCGGGTGGATGAACTACGTGCTCCCCGACCTCCGGCCCATGGAATCGCTGGGCATGACGCAGCTCCAGGCCATGCAGATGCTGCCGCTGAACGGGAAGCTGCGGCTGGCAGGAGAGGCCGCCACGGCTCGCGCCGATGCCAGCGCCGCGCGCGTTGCCGGCGCGTCGTTCGACCTCCGGGCGCGCGGAGCAATGGCGTTCTACGATCTCTACGCCACGGATGGAGCGCTGGACGCCGCGCGCGACACCCGCCGGCTCCTCGTGGATGTCGCAGCGATCGCGGCACGGATGTACGAGGTGGGCGAGGGACGCCAGGCCGACGTGCTCCGCGCCAACGTCGAACTCGCCCGGATGGACGAGGACATCATCCGGATGGGCGCGATGCGGTACGCGATGGCCGCGCGGCTCAACGCGCTCCAGCTCGCGCCCGACTCGGCGACGGTCGGCGAGCCCGCCATTCCCCTGTTCCCCGCAGCCGTTCCCCCGCTCGACTCGCTCACGCGCCTCGCCGACGCCGGCCGCCCGATGCTGCGCGCAGCCGCGCAGGACGTGCGCGCTGCCGAGTCCCGCGCGGAACTTGCGCGGCGCGAGCTGTGGCCCGACTTGCAGGTCGGCGTGCAACTCGGCCGGCAGGGCGGCGCCATGGGGCCGCAGACGATGGGCAGCCTGATGGTCGGCGCTTCGGTCCCCGTGTTCGCCGGCAGCCGGCAGCTCAAGATGCGCGAGGAAGCCGACGCGATGCGCGCCATGGCCGACGCCGACCTCGTTGCGATGCGCGTCGACACGCACGGCGCCATTGCCGAGGCGCTCGCGAACCTCACGCGGGCGCGCCGCCTCGCCGTCCTGTATCGCCGGAGCGTCCTGCCGCAGGCCGAGGCCACCGTGACCTCGTCGCTCGCGGCGTACCGCGTGGGCGACGTGAACCTGATGACGCTGCTCGACGCGCAGATGACGCTCAACCGCTATCGCCAGGAACTCTTCACGCTCGAGGCCGACGAGGGAAAGGCCTGGGCCGAACTCGAAATGCTCACCGGGCACATCCTCGTGGAGGCCCGCACCGCGCAACCGCTGCGCAGGACCGGAGGGTCCCCCCGATGACCAGCATCCACCGTTTCCCGGACGAACCCACCGGCGCCGCCGTGCCGCCAAAGGGGATGGGTCGCGCAATTCCGCGAGTCGTCGCGGCCGCCGTGCTGCTCGCCGCT
>JAYEKC010000253.1:0-3249 GCA_034716715.1 Gemmatimonadota bacterium
GGCGTTGCGCACCGCGCCGTACGCGATCTTGTTCTGCTCGGCGTAGATCAGCTCGACGTACCCGACTGCGCCGGCCGTCTGCTTCACGAGACCCGACACGCCCTCGTTGCCCTTGCCGCCAAGCCCGACCGGCCAGTTCACCGAGGCGTTCGTGCCGACCTTCGCCTTCCAGTCCGCGTTCACCTTCGAAAGGTAGTCCGTCCACACGAAGGTCGTGCCGCTGCCGTCGGAGCGGTGGACGACCACGATGTCCGTCGCGGGGAGCTTGACGCCAGCGTTTGCGGAGGCGATGGTCGGGTCGTTCCACTTCGTGATGGTGCCGAGGAAGATCCCGGCCAGCGCGTCGGGCGTGAACTTCAGCCCGGCGCCCACGCCGGGGACGTTGTACACGGGCACCACCGCGCCGAGCACGGTGGGAAAGTGCAGGATCGCGCGGCCCCGCTTGTCGCGGAACGCGCCCAGCTGCTCGTCCGACATCGGGCCGTCGCTGGCGCCGAAGTCCACGGTGCCTTCGGTGACCTGGCGGATCCCGCCGCCCGAGCCGATGGACTGGTAGTTGATCTGCACATCGGCGTGGAGCTTGCGGTACTCGTCAAACCACTTGGAATAGATCGGATAGGGGAACGTCGCGCCGGCGCCGGTGAGTTGCGTCTGGCCGCCCGCCGCCAGCGGCAGGGCGATCAGCGCGGCGCCGGCCGCGGCAAGGAGGGATCGATGGGTGAACACTTGGTGGAACTCCGGAATTGGAGGGTCGGGTCAGGTAGCGGCAACCACTGCGGATGGACCGGCGATCAGAACGACACTTGCCCGTGCAGGAACAGCACCTTCGACTCGGGCGTGGTGGAGCCGCCCGACGGCTTGAGGTGCTGGAAGTCGATCGAGAACGAGGCCTTCTGGTTCAGGTCCCACCACAGGCCGTAGACCAGGAGCTGGTTGCTCGCGCCCGTCGTCTGCGCCCCCGCGGCGGTCGCGTTGTCGAACGGCTTGAACGTGTCGAGCCGCGCGAGCAGGCCCCATGGCGAGTGCGTCTTGGCATCGCCGAAGAGCTCGGCCGGGCGCACGAGGGCGAACGCCGACGTCAGGCTGCCCGTGTTGTCGTACGTGCCCCGCGTGGCCAGCGACGTGCCGGTCTCGGACGTCTCGGTGCGGTTCGCCACGTCGAGCCCGGCCGTGAGTCGGCGGTCCTTGATCCCGACGAATACACCGGCCCGGTCGCGCGTGAGGCCGTCGGCCGCGCCGGTCGACGCGGACCCGCTGGCGGAGAGGAACTTGCTGGCCGTCTTGCCCATGTACGCCCACGGCGAGATCGTGAACGTCTTGAGGATGCCGTCGCTCGCGCCCCACGGGGTGAGGCTCACGCGCGCCGAGACGTCCTTGTAGGGATCGGCCTCGGTGGCGCCGTAGCCGCCGCCGTTCGCGACGGTCGCGTACACCTCGCCCCACTTCTTCGGCAGCGTCAGGATCCCGGCCACGCCAACGTCGGACGACGAGAAGAACCCGTTGCGCTCCACGGCCACCTGGGAGATCCAGCGTGGCCAGAACCCTTCCTCATGGTCAATGAGGGCGGTGTGGAGCATGCCGAACCGGGCGGTCGCGTTGAAGCCGGGCTCGTCATTGATGTTGTGGAGGAAGTTGTACTGGAAGTAGGCGTACTTGAGGCGGACGCTCCACCCCTGATAGCAGCCGGAGCAGGATCCCGAGTTGTTGAATACATCGGTCGTGACGCGGATGCTGCCGTCATCGCCGGCCGGCATGCGGAACGTCAGGTACACGCGCTCGACGTCGAACCGGCTGGCGGCGTTGCCGCCATTGGCGTTCTTCGTCGCGTCGTCCGTGGCGTAGCGGAACTGCGGGTAGATCACGCCGCTGAAGTCGATCGGGGCGGCCGTCGCGCCCTGGGCACGAAGCGCGGTGTACGGAACGAACCAGATCACGAGGGCGGCCAGCGCCAGGAGGCGGGGCCGGGCCGGGCTGAACATGGCGAGAGGTGGTTTGAGACAGCCGCGTGCTCCGCGGCAGAGTGGGGGGTCTGGAACGCACGAAGGTTCGCCGGCACCGGTCACGGGCGTTCGCAGCTTTCTGTAACGGATGTGTAACGGGGTGCCGTCGCCGACCAGGGGCCGCGCCAGCGCGGCGGTCGGGCGCGACGGCGCATCGACCGGCGCGTCATCCGGCGCGGGCGGCGCCGGTCAGGCGGCGATGAAGCGGGCGAGGATCAGGTACGCCAAGCCGGCGATGATGGCGGCCATGGGGATCGTGAACACCCACGCCCATACGATCCTCCCCGCAATGCCCCACCGCACCGCCGACGCCCGGGACGTGGCCCCAACGCCCACGATCGACCCCGTGATGGTGTGGGTCGTGCTCACCGGGATGCCGAACTTCGACGCCGAAAGGATCACGATCGCGCCGGCCGTCTCGGCGGCGAACCCGCTCACGGGCCGGAGCCGCGTGATGCGCGAGCCCATCGTGTGCACGATGCGCCAGCCGCCGAACAGGGTGCCAAGCGAGATGCAGAAGTACGCCCCGAGGGCCACCCACATCGGGATGTGGCCCACGTCGCCGACGTACAGGAAGTGCTGCCAGCCCTCGGCGGCGGCGAAGTGGTCGCGCACGGAATACAGGAGGCCGACGATGATGCCCATCGTCTTCTGGGCGTCGTTGCTGCCGTGGGCGAGCGACATCGCCGCGGAACTCACGAGCTGGCCGCGCCGGAAGAACCGGTCCACGCCGGCCGGCGTCGCGCGGCGGAGCACGTTGAACACGGCCACCATGATCAGGAAGCCGATGACCGCCCCGAGCATCGGCGACACGACGATCGCGCTGAGCGTCTCGACCCACTTCCGCCCCCACACCAGGGCGGCTGGCCCGGCCTTGGCCAGCGCCGCGCCGGCGAATCCGCCGATGAGGGCGTGCGACGAGCTCGACGGGATGCCGAAGAACCATGTGATGAGGTTCCACGCGATCGCGCCCAGCAGGCTGGCCGCGATCACGCTCGGCGTCACGATGTCGGGAACGACGAAGCCGCTGCTGACCGCCTTGGCCACGGCGGTGCCCACGAGCAGGGCGGCGGAGAAGTTGAACGTCGCGGCCCACACCACCGCCGCGAACGGCGAGAGCACGCGGGTGCCGACGATCGTCGCAATCGAGTTCGCCGAGTCGTGAAACCCGTTGATGAAGTCGAACGCGAACGCGAGGACGATGATGACGAGGACGTAAGTGACCACGAGGGCGCGCCGCGTTCGTCAG
>JAYEKC010000254.1:0-3248 GCA_034716715.1 Gemmatimonadota bacterium
GCGCGAGCTCCATCTGCCGCAGCGTCTTCTGCAGGTCGATGATGTGGATCCCGTTGCGCTCGGCGAAGATGAACCGGCGCATCTTCGGGTTCCAGCGGCGGGTCTGGTGGCCGAAGTGGACTCCGGCCTTGAGGAGTTCGTCGATCGTGGTCTGCGACATGCGATGTTCCTTCGAGGTGGTTGGTGTCGTCGGAGGGCTTCACCGCCCCGGCCGACCGCCCCTCGCGGGACGGCACCCGGCCGAAACTCTGCCCACCTGTGAGATGACTGCCTGTGGTACTGCTGCCGTGCTACTGCAAATCCGGTCTAACGCTTGCTGAACTGGAACCGCTTGCGGGCCTTCGGACGGCCCGGCTTCTTGCGCTCGACCGCACGCGCGTCACGCGTGAGCAGCCCGAGCTCGCGCAGCTTCCGGCGGTGGGCCTCGTCGAGCTTCACGAGGGCCCGCGCCACGGCGAGGCGCAGCGCGCCGGCCTGGCCGGTGGACCCGCCACCCGTAAGGTTCGCCTCCACGTCGAAGCGCCCGAGGGTGTCGGTGGCGGTGAATGGCTGCTGGATCGCGGTCACGAGCGCCGGACGCGGGAAATAGTCGCCGAGCGTGCGCCCGTTGACGTCCCACTTGCCCGAGCCGGGCCGGATGAACACGCGGCAGACCGCTTCCTTGCGGCGGCCGATGGTATGCACGACGTCGCTCATCGGTTACTTGGCCTCTCGCTTCGGGAACGCCAGCGGCGCCGGCTGCTGCGCCTGGTGCGGGTGGTCGGCGCCCGCGTAGACGCGCAGCTTGAGCCGCAGCGTCTGCTTGGCGAGCGAGTTCTTGGGCAGCATGCCGTACACCGCCTTCTCGATGACGCGCTCGGGGTGCCGGGCGATCATCGTGGCGAACGGCGTCTGCTTTTCGTGCCCCATGTAGCCGGAGTGCGAGAAGTAGCTCTTCTGCTCGGCCTTGCGCCCCGTCACGCGCACCTTCGCCGCGTTGATGACGATGACGTTGTCGCCGGTGTCGATGTGGGGCGTGAAGACCGGCTTGTGCTTGCCCCGGATGATGCGGGCGACCTCGGTGGCGAGGCGGCCGAGCACCATCCCGTCCGCGTCAACGACGAACCACTTGTGCTCGACGTCGGCGGGTCGTGCGGAGTACGTAGCCATCGGGCGTGAAACCTGACCTGCTGGGGCGGGCCGTGGGCCCGCGGTACGAACTGCGCCTCACCGGTGCGGGTTGCAACCCGGGTCTCGGCAGCCCCAAGGGGCATTTTTTGACAGACATGCAAGCTAGACAGGGACTTACGCCGAGTCAACGGACCAGGTCAGCCTCCGGCGCCACCCGCGTTCCCGCGACTTGCGCGTATCCCCTGGCAGGGTGTCGTTTCCGCCCTCCACCATGACTGCTCCCCCGGCCCCCCTTCCCGCTCCCCCCCCGGACCGCCCCGGTCGCCCGGCGATGTTCCTCGCCGGCTACGTCGTGGCGTACGCCGCGGCGGTGGCGCTCATTCCCGGGCGCGGGCCGGGGGTCGCCCTTGGCTTCGACACGGCCTACATGCTGTTCCGGGCGACGGCCGTGCTCGTGTTGTGGCAGGCGTCGCAACGCTCCCTCGACCCGGCCGTGGCGCGCGGGTGGCGGTACCTCGCGATCGCGCAGGCGCTCGCGCTCGTAGGCAACAGCACCTGGATCTGGTCCGACCTGACGGGCCTGAACGTCAGCAACTGGGCGTACCTGACCGTGACGGTGCCACAGGACCTCTGCAACATCGCGGGGTACTGGGTCATGCTCCGGCCTTCACACGGGCGGGTGGCCCGGTCGGGCGATTGGGTGGACGCCGCCATCCTCGTGGTCGCGTGCGCCTCGCTGGCATGGTACTTCATCGCCGCCCGGATGGTAACCACCGCGTACGACGACGCGACCGGGGTGTTCCTGTTCTTCTTCGACAGCGCCGCGAACGGCGCCACCCTGCTCCTGGCGGCGGCCCTGTGGCTGCGTGCACCGCCGGGCCTCGACCACCGCGCAATGCCCCGCACCGTCGCCGGCCTGCTGCTGCTCGCGTTCGCCGACCTGATCATCGAGAAGCAGCTGACGAGCGGCACATACCTGTCGGGCTCGTGGATCGACATCGTCTACGGGGCGTCCATCGTGCTCGTGACGTTCGGTGCCGATGCACAATGCCGCAATCCTGCGGGCGGGCGCGAACGTGCGGGCGCGGCCAGCCGGGCCGACGCCCTCGTGCTGGGCGCCCTCGTGGTGTCGCTCGTGCCGCTGGCCGTGGAGATCGCCTCGACGCGCGGGCTCGCCCGCGACCCGTTCGCCGCGTCGGCCGTGGGGGTGGTGGTGCTGATGCTGCTCGCGCTGTGGCGCCAGCGCCTCGCGCGGCAGGAGATCGACCTGCTGGTGGCGAGCCGCCTGCGCCTGGAACGGGACCTCTGGCAGGCTCAAAAGCTCGAGAGCATCGGACGCCTGGCCGGCGGCATCGCGCACGACTTCAACAACATCCTGGCCTCGATCGGGAGCCACGCCCAGGTCCTCCGGGCGCACGAGGCGGGTGGCGTGCGCACCGCGGCGGCCGAGATCGAGTTCGCCACCGGACGCGCCGCGGTGCTCGTCAAGCGGCTGCTGGACTTCGGCCGCGAGGAATCACGCGACGCGGGCGCGGTCGCCCTGGGCGCCACGGTCGCGGCGATGCGTCCCATGCTGCGTGAAGCCGTGGGGCGCGGGCACCGGCTCGACTTCGACTTCGCCGACGACGGCGCCGGCGTTCGCCTCGCGGAAGGCCAGCTCGAGCAGATCGTGCTCAACCTCGTGGTCAACGCCCGCGATGCGACGCCGCCGGATGGCACGATCGTCGTGGCGACGCGGCGCGCGATGGTGCAACCCCGCGGTGCGCTCCACCGCCGCGGGGTGGAGCCGGGATGGTGGGCCGTTCTCGAGGTGCGGGATACCGGGACCGGGATCGACGCGAGCGCGCGGAGCCGCCTCTTTGAGCCGTTCTTCACGACCAAGGGCGACCGCGGCGGCACGGGGCTGGGGCTCGCCACGGTGGCCGGCATCGTGCACGACGCGGGCGGCCACGTGATCGTGGACAGCGCCGTTGGCACGGGAACGTCCATGACGGTGGTCCTCCCGCTCGGCGCGGGCACGCTTCCCGTCGTTGTCGCCGCCGCACCGCCGGGCGCGACCCGGGCAACGTCCCCCGCGGCGCCGGCCACTTCGGCGGCACGGGCCACGGTGCTCGTCGTGGACGACGAGCTCCCCATTC
>JAYEKC010000255.1:0-3240 GCA_034716715.1 Gemmatimonadota bacterium
GGGGCGTGGGGCCGCCGGGCGCACGATGTTCCTCACCCCTCACGCCTCACCACCCCTTACCCCTCACCCGCGCCCCTCACCCCATGGAAAGATCTACCTTCGGCACCGCCTTCTCGGCCTCATCAGTGATTTCCCACAACTCGGCCGGCACGGCGCCGGCGAAGCCCGCCACCAGCGACGTCGGGAACTGGTGCTGCCTCGTGTTGTACTGGGTGGCCGTGTCGTTGTAGAGCTGCCGCGCGAAGCCGATCTTGTTCTCGGTGCTCGTGAGCTCCTCCTGGAGCTGGCCGATGTTGTTCGTAGCCTTGAGGTCGGGGTACGCCTCCACCACGGCGAGCAGCTTGCCGAGCGCGCCGGTGAGCTGCTGCTCGGCGGCCGCCTGTTTCGCCACGTTCTGGATGTCGCCGCCGGAGACCTTGAGGGCCTGGTTGCGGGCCTCGACCACGGCCTGGAGCGTCTGCTTCTCGAACTGCATCGCGCCCTTGACGGCCTCGAGCAGGTTCGGGATGAGGTCGTGGCGGCGCTTGAGCTGGACGTCGATCTGCTTCAGCGCGTTCTGGGTCTGGTACTTGAGGGCGATGAGCCCGTTGTAGGCGCCCACCATCCAGAAGAGGCCAACCGCGACGACGATGACGAGGAAGACGATGCCGCCCACGTTCGCTCCTGCAAGAGGTTGATACAGCTTGGGGGCGCGGCGCGCCCCGCGCAATCACTACGCGGCGGCGGCGGCGGTGTTTCGGCGCGCGCCCCGCCCCGCTACCGGATGGAGACGGTCCTCCACCCCGTGGTCGCGGTCCACTCGCCGTAGGCGGGCGGGTCCGCCGGCATCGCCCGACGCCGCGCGAGCTCGGCGCGGCGCTCCTGGTACGCGTCGCTGAATGAGTGCGAGACGAGGTCCAGTGCCGGTGAGAACTCGTAGATCGCGTCTGCCGTGGACTGCGCGCCCGTGCCGGGCACCTCGATGGTGCGCACGATCACGCGATCGCCGAGCACCTGCAGTCGCGCGCGATTGAACGGCGAGCCCGTGGCCCGATTCACCTCGGTGCGCGGCAACGAGACCGCCTTCAGCGGCCTCGCCGTACCGCACGCCTCGCACCAGCCGGCGGAGCCGGGCGTTTCGGGACCCTGGCCGGCGATTGCGCCGTCCGGCGGGACGGCGAGCAGCATCACGGTGGCCGCGTCGCGGGTGTTCGAGAACCCCGCCAGCAGGAGGCGGTCGGCCGCCACCCACCGCAAGCCCTCGATCCATCCGTTGTGCACGAACGTGCCCTGCCGGCGAAGGCGCGCGTCGAGGATCACCACGATCGACGCGTTCCACAGGTAATGGTGCGCCGCGACGGCGATGCGTCGCGTGCCGGCGGCGTCGGAGAGCGCGAACGTGGTGATGGCCCACGGCGGGCCGAAGGGCCGGCCGCCGAGCGACACCGTGTCGTCGAAGGCGAACTGCGCCTCGAGCCGGCCCGCGGGCGTGAATCGCAGCACCCGGCCGCCCTCCGTGTGCTGGTCCGCGACGCGGACCGAGAAGCTCGTGGCCGCGTACGCCGCCGGGTCGCTACCCGTGGCGAATCGCGCGACGTCGGGGACGTCGTCGGTGGGCAGCACCGTGCGCGCACCGGCCGGGAACGGCCACCGCCATGCGAGCGCCCCGGCGGAATCGAACGCGGCGATGCCGGTCGGCGAAGCGTCGATCCGGAGCGGGCCGCCCGGCGCGATGCGCGCGAGCCCCCACCGTGCCGTGCCGGCAATGACCAGCACGGCGCCCGCCGCGGTCAGCCACAGCGCCGATCTTCGGATCACGCGCCGGGGCGGCAACGGCGTCGCGGTCGGCTCGGCGGGCGCCGCCTCGACCGGCGTCGTCGCGGCTGGCGTTGTTCCGCCCGGCGGCGCGTCGCGCGCCGTCCCGCTCGCGAGCCACGCGTCGATCTCGTCGGCCCACGCGTAGACGGTGTGGCCGCGCGCGCCGGGCAGGCGGCGCACCGGGAGGGCGAGCTCGCGCTCCCACCGGCGCACCGTACGCTCGTCGCGGTCGAGGTAGGCCGCGATGATCTTCCACGAATCCAGCCGCCGGCGCGCCTCGGTCACGCGCGTGCCGTCGGTTGGACGGGTTCGCGCCCGCAGATGCCCGTATCTGTCCGTTGCATGTCCGGAGTGACGATGTCTATCGTGGGCGCCGCTCGAAGGCGACCGGCTTGTCCCTCCATCTTACCGGCGCCTCACGGCCAGCCGCCAGCGCGATCGAGCCGCGCCCGGTGCCTGGGGAGGGGGAATCCATGCGCGCATGGATCGTGGGAGTGGAGGTGGCCGGCGTGGCCGCGCTCGGCGGGTGCGACGCACTCAACAGCCTGGTGGACACGGACACGCGTCAGACCTTTCCGGCCGTGTGGGTACATGCGAGCTGGTCCGGGGGCCGCACCGGTACACCGCTGGAGTCCAAGGGGGTGTTCCCGGCCAACTACTTCGGTGCGGTGTGCCCCGCGAACAGCGTGGTGCTCGAGAACCACACGACCAAGTACGCGGCGTTCCCGTTCGGTGACATCCTGCTCCTGAGCAACACGTGCGGCAACATCATCTGGGTCGCGGTGTGCCGGACGTCGGGGTCGGGCGGGGTGGCATCGCCGTCGATCCCGACGTGCTCCCCCGACCCCCGCGACACGCCGGGCGATCACTTCAACATCCAGCGGCTATCCGGGGCGGGCGGGCCGTACCCGTTCGGCAACACGCCAATCAACCTTGACGTCGAGGTGTTCTGGTGCGGCACCGGGTCGGACTTCAACTTCTCGGTGTCCAAGCCGAGGAGCGGCGCGAAGGCGACCGACTGCGTTGAAGTGAACTGAGCCTCGAACTGCGGCCGGCGCCGGCGCCGCAACGCAAGACGGGCCGGCCCAGTGGGCCGGCCCGGCCGTCATGCCGAGGAATCGGGGGTTGCTACTGCGCCTTTGCCATGGCCTTCATCGCGGCCTTCTTGGCGGCGAGCGCGTCCTGCACCCACGCCATCGGCATGATGAACAGCGGCGTGAGGAACAGTCCGAGCAGCGTGTTCACCCAGATGAGCGCCGTGTAGAACGCGCCAAGGCCGAGGCCGGCGATGAGGATGCCGAGCGGGCCGCCGTAGAAGTTCTCCATGCGGCATATCTTAACGAGATGCGGGAACGGGGGAAAGCGGCGAATCGGGGAATCGGGGACGGCGCGGCGCCCGACGCCCCGACGCACGACGACGGGTCGCGCAGTGCCGTGGCGAGG
>JAYEKC010000256.1:0-3219 GCA_034716715.1 Gemmatimonadota bacterium
ACCTCGGCCCCGAGCCGGGTGGCCAGGTCGGCCTGGGCCTCCCAGCGAACGACGGCGGCCACGCGGACCGACGGGTACAGGGCGGCCAGCACGGCCAGCGTCGACAGCCCGAGGGCGCCGGTGCCGGCGAACAGGTCCAGCACGCGGGCGCCCGGCAGCAGCGGGTGAACGATGCTCATCCACGCCTCGCGGGCCCGGTCGGACGTTGGCCGCACCGCCCGCCCCTTGGGCGCCTCGATGCGGCGCCCGCCCCACTCGCCGGCGATGATGCGCACGGTCAGTCGCGGCGGAAGTCCACGACGTTCAGCTGCAGCCGATCGGCCCCGCGGAAGGCGTTCCGCTCCAGCCGGTACGCGAGGTCGATCTCCGCGCCCGCGACGAGCGCATCGGCGCGCGGCGCGAACCCCCACGCCACGGCCTCCACCGGTCCCGACGCCCCTTCCACGAGGAACTTTACGCCGTCCGCGCCGATGCGCGTCGCTGAAGACGCGAGGCGCGTGCCGGGCGCCGCGAACGTGGGGCCGGGGTTGGCGACGCCAAACGGCTCGAAGCTCCGCAGCATGCGCTCGAGCGCGTCCGTCGCCTCCGCCACGGGAAGCACGAGGTCCACGTGCACCACGCGGAGCAGGTCGTCGGCCGTGAGCCGCTCGCGGGCCACTGCGTTGAAGCGATCGGCGAACGCGTCCATGCGCTCGGGCGCGATGGTGAGTCCCGCGGCGGCGCGGTGGCCGCCGTGCTTGACCAGCAGGTCCGCGCATTCGCCAAGCGCGGCGTGCAGGTCGAACGCGGGGATCGACCGGCCGGACCCCTTCCCGACGCCGTCCTGCACGGCGACGAGGAACGTGGGCCGGCCTGTCTGTTCCACCACGCGCGACGCGACGATGCCGATCACCCCGGGGTGCCAGCGCGCGTCCGCCAGGGCAATGCCCCACGTGTCGGCCGGGAGGGCGTCCACGCGCTCGAGTACCTCGTCGAGGATCGCCCGGTCCATCTCCTGCCGCTCGCGGTTCCGCTCCTCGCAGTGCCGCGCGATCGCGAGCGCCTCCTGCTCGTCGTCCGCGAGCAGCAGGTCCACGCCACGGAGGGCGCGGTCGATGCGGCCGAGGGCGTTGAGCCGCGGCGCGAGGATGTACCCCACGCGCCCCGCCGTGATGTCGCGCCCCTCGAGGCCCGACGAGCGGATCAGGGCGCGCAGGCCGATGTTCCGTGTCTCGCGCATCACGGCGAGCCCGCGCCGCACGAACACGCGGTTCTCGCCGCGGAGCGGCGCCACGTCGGCCACGGTGGCCAGCGCCACGAGGTCGAGCTGGTTCAGCACCACGTTCACGTTGCCGCCCAGCGCCTGCGTCACGGCCATCGCGAGCTTGTACGCCACGCCGACGGCGGCGAGGTCCTTGTCGGGCGACGTGTCGTCCGGCTGGCGCGGGTTGAGGATCGCGTGGGCGCGCGGCAGCGCCGTCCCCGGCAGGTGGTGGTCGGAGATGATGACGTCCACGCCGGCGTCGCCCAGTTGCGCCACCGGCTTGACGGCCGTCGTCCCGCAGTCGCAGGTGACGACGAGGCGGGCGCCCGCCTCGAGCGCGGCGGCGACGCCCGCCGGGCCCAGGTCATACCCGTCGCGCTGCCGGTCGGGAATGAACGGCACCACGCGCGCGCCGAGCGCCCGCAGCGAACGCGTGAGCAGCGTCGTCGAGCAGATGCCGTCCACGTCGTAGTCGCCGTGGACGAGGATCACCTCCCCGGCGCGGACGGCCCGCGAAATCCGGGCCACGGCCACGTCCATCCCCTTCATCAGGAGTGGGTCGGCCAGGTGGTCGAGGTCGGGCCGGAGGTAGCGGCGCGCCAGATCCTCGGCGCCAAACCCCCGCGTCACCAGCAGTCCGGCGAGCGCGGGTGGAATCGACAGGGCGCCCGCGAGGGCCGCCGC
The DNA here is from genome assembly GCA_034716715.1 of Gemmatimonadota bacterium. Taxonomy (GTDB): domain Bacteria; phylum Gemmatimonadota; class Gemmatimonadetes; order Gemmatimonadales; family Gemmatimonadaceae; genus Fen-1231. The sequence goes on from JAYEKC010000256.1 coordinate 1,928, forward strand.
CGCCGCCGGGTCGGGCGGCGGCGCGAACTGCCACCGCGCACCCGGACGCCGAAGCCCGCTCACTCGGGCGTGTAGTACATCAGCACGCCGCACGCCTCGCAGAGCTCGATGGCGGCGGTCGCCGTCATCACGTGGCGCCGCTGCATGGGGATGGCGGTGTCGCAATTGCCGCACGACATCCCGCGCATGGCGAACACCGCCTCCACGCGCTTGCGGCCACGAATGCGGTCGTACCGCGTGCGCAACGCCGAGGGCACCTGCTCCGCCGCGGTCGCACGCTTTTCCCGGGCCACGGCCAGCTCGCCGTCAATCACGCCGCGCTCGGTGGCCACCTCGGCGCGCGCCGACTCCTGTTCGGACTCGAGGGCCGCGAGGTCGGCGTTCAGGCCGTTGAGCGTTCCGCGGAACTCCTCGAGCCGCCGGTTCAGCGCGAGGAGGTCGCTTTCCTCGCCGGCCACGATGCGGCGCGCCTGCTCCATCTGCGCGGCGGCCGCCGTCGCCTGCTTCATGGTCTTCACGGCATCCATCTGCGCCTGGTTGCGCTCGATGAGCTGCTTGTGCTCGATGATCTTGTCGCGCAGGTAGGCCTGCTTCTTCTCCTCGGCTTCCACCGCCGCGGCGGCTCGGCCGATCGCGTCCACGAGCCGCTCGCGGCGGGTGTCCAGTTCGCGGATGCGCGGCTCGAGCGCGGCCAGCCGCGTCTCCAGCCCGTGGATCACCACGTCGTCCGCCTGCAACGCCAGTAACGCCTGCAATTCCGTCTGCACCACCGTCCTCCGTGTTGAATGCGATTCGTCCGCCTACACCACTTGCCGGCGCACACTGTGCCAGTTGCGCCCGCCCACCGCCCGCAGCTCCTGCCGCAACTCCGCCTCGCGGCGCAGCAGCGCCGGCTTGTCGGCCTCGTCGGCCAGCGGCAGCATCCGCGCGTGCTCGTCGAGGCGTTCCCGCAGGACGCGCGCCCGAAGCATGCGCACGCAGTCCGCCACGGTCTTCGCCGGGTCCACCACGGCGCCCGGCTCCGCCCGCAGCGCCTCCACCACGCCGTTCTCGAGCGCGCCGAGCCGCTCGGCCAGGGCCTCGACGTCGGCGCCGGGCTCGGCGGCGAGCACGCCAAAGATCGCCGCATACACTGGGTCGCGAAACGCGCCGGCGGGTTGCGCGGCGTCGTCCACGTCCGGCTGCTCGCCCCCGTCGGTCTCGATCCGGGCCACCTCCTCCACCACCTGCTCGGCGAGGTCGGGCTGCACGAGCATCACCCGCAACAGCTCGCGCTCGGCGCTGCTCTCGGG
>JAYEKC010000257.1:0-16342 GCA_034716715.1 Gemmatimonadota bacterium
CGCGTGGCGAACAGCAGCACGAGCGACCAGCCGCCGAGCATCAGGAGCGCCACGTGCGGCGAGCCGAACCGTGGATGCACACGCGCGGCCACGCCGAGCAGGGCGCCGTCGCGGCCGAGCGCGAAGAGCACGCGGGCATTCGTGAGGAGCGCCACGTTCACGAAGCCGAAGATCGAGATCATCGCGCCGGCGGTGATCGCCCGCGCCCCCGCTTCGCCCACGAGGCGCTGCGCCGTGTCGGCGGCCGCCGCGCTGCTCGCCGCCAGCCCGTCGCGGCCCAGCGCGTCCAGGTACGCGAGGTTCGCGCCGAGGTACACGACGATGACGATCGCCACGCCGAGGACGAGCGCCCGGGGAAGCGTGCGCCCGGGGTCGCGAATCTCGCCCGCCACCATGTTGGTCTGTTGCCACCCGCCGATGGTGAACAGCACGGCCACGAACGCCGCCGCGAAGCCCGCGCCGAGCGACGGGGCGGCGGGCGCGGCGGCCACCGCCGGCGGCAACGGGCCGGCGCTCGCGAGCAGGATGCCGGCCACGATGAGCGCGCCGAGCGCCGCCAGCTTCGACACCGTGAAGACGTTTGCGGCGAATGTCCCGGGCTTCACGCCGAGTACGTTGAGTGCCGTGACACCGGCGATGGTGATCGCGGCGACGCCCATCGGCCCGCCCACGGCGGCGGTGGGCACGAACCGTTCGAGGTAATTGCCGAAGCTGAGCGCTACGGCCGCGATGGCCCCGCTCGCGATCATCAGCAGCACCATCCAGCCGTGGAGGAACGCCGGCAGCGGGCCAAACGCCTCGCGGATGTACACGTACGGCCCGCCCGCCTCGGGCAGCATCGCGCCGAGCTCGCCGAAGGTCAGCGCGCCAGCCATGGCCACGACGCCGCCAAGCACCCACACGCCGAGGATCCACGACGGCGACGCGAGCGACGCCGCCACCTGCGACGGGGTGAAGAAGATGCCGCTGCCGATGATGCCGCCCACGACGAGCAGGGCGGCGGAGGCGAGGCCCAGCTCGCGACGCAGGCCGCTCGCGCGCGATGCTCCTGCCGTGGGCGCGGGGCGGCCCTCCATCTACACGACGATCAGGTCCCGCTGGATGACGCCGGGCGTGACGACCACCTCGCGGTCGCCCACCCAGCAGTTCACTTCCGAGCGCACGCCAAGCTCGCCGGGGATGTACACACCCGGTTCCACCGAGAATCCCACGCCGGGCACCAGCAGCCGTTCCTCGCGCGTCTCGAGGTTGTCGAGGTTGGGACCGGAGCCGTGGAGGTCACGCGCGTCGATCGAATGCCCGGTGCGGTGTGTGAAGAACGAGCCGAAACCGGCGCTCTCGATCACCCGGCGGGCGGCGTCGTCGGCGTCGGCGCCGCGCACGGGAACCCCGCCCTCCACCCGCGACCGGATCAGCGTGAGCGCCGCGTCGCGGGCGTCGCGCACGGCCGCCCATACCGCGAGCAGCTTCGGCGCGGGCTCGCCGATGCTCGCCATCCACGTCTGGTCGGCCTGCGGGTGCCCCGCCTCGCCGGCCCACAGGTCGATGAGCACGGAGTCGCCCACGTGCAACGGGCGCGGCGCCGTGCCCGGCCCGGGCTCGTAGTGCGGATTGGCGGCGTTCTCGGTGGCCGACACGTTGGGGCCGTGGTCGGTCGCGATGCCGCACGCGCGGAACTCGCCCTGGATCCACTGCACCACCGCGTATTCCGTGAGCGGCTGGCCCGACCGCGCGGCCGACCCGATCCGGGCGAAGGCCTCGTGGGCGATGCGCGAGAGGTGCTCGGCGGAGCGCCGGTGCGACGCCAGCCCCTCCGCCGTCCACACGGCGAAGAACCGCGACACCAGCTCCGCCGACGTCGCCACGCGGGCACCCGCCGCACGAATCATCTCGAGCACGCCCGCCGGCACGCGATCCACGACGGGCACGGCGTCGCCCGGCGAGTATTCCATCGCCACGCGCTTGCCCTCCACGAGCAGCGAGGCCTCGGCCTCGAAGTCGCGCCAGGACGCATACACGCGGCGCTCCCAGCCCGCGGGCCAGCGCGCCCACGGGCCCTGCTCGATCGCGTGCGTGATGGCCACGGGCACGCCCTCCGCGGGCACCCACGCGAAGATGCGGCGTGACTGCATCCCCTCGAGCCCGAGCATCGTGCGGGCAATGGGGTTGAGCCCACGGAAGTCGTAGAGCAGCCAGCCGTCGAATTCCTGGTCGCGAAGCGCGGCCTGGATCCGCGGCAGCGTGTCGGGCGAGAGCAGCGGCGCGGGGGTCACCTGGCCGCCCCGATCGGGCGCCACTCGGCGCGCCACTCGCACGACGGGTCACCGCGCCCCGCGCAGCGCACGTGCTCCACGGCCCCCACGCCGCCCACGAGCAACTGCATCAGTTCGCGCAACGTCGCCTCGTAGTACGCGCACCCGCCTTGCCGCGGCGCCGAGTCGAGGGTGACGGATGCCGGCACCACGAGGAGGATCGTGGATCCCACCCGCCGGACGTCGCCCGCCGTGTAGCGCGCGCAGAGCCGTCGCACGTAGCGAAGCGCCACGGGGCGCGACACGAGCGAGGGCAGGCCAAGCATCAGGCGCCGGATGACCGGCGAAATCGTCCGGTACGCCTGCCGGGCCATGTTGCGCCCGGCCTCGCGAAACACGGCTTCCGCGTCGGGACGGCGCCCGATGAGCCGCGCGATGCCGGCCGCTTCGTCGAACGACTGCGGCTGGTTGCGCCGGACGGCTTCCGACAAGCGCTTGATCTGGGCGAACACGGTGTCGGAGAGGCCAAGCCGCTTGTTGCGGAGCTCCGCCACGAACTCGGCGTCCAGGTCGCCCTCCGGCAGGTCAACGGTGCGCACGGCCTCAAGCAACGAAAGGGGAAGAAGCGGGTCGACGGTGGCGGACATTCGGTGACGGTGGGAGGGAACCGCGGGAAAGCTAGCCACCCCGCGCGCGTGGCGCGGCGCGCCGCGCGGGCTCCGCGACACGCGGCGCGCAGTGTGCGCCGCTGATAGAATCCCTGCATGGTGGAACGGGCCCTCTGGGGTGCGCTCGCCGCGGCCGTCATCACGACGGTCGCGCGCCGGTATGGCGCCCTCTCCGAGTCCGGGCAGTGGGCGGCGTTCGCGTGCGGCATCGTGGCCGCCGCCGCCGGATGGGGGTGGGCCGCGCTCCTCGTCGTGTACTTCGGCGCGGCGGTGGGCATCAGCGCGCTCGGCGCGCAGACCAAGGCGGCGCGCACGATCGGCACCCTGCCGCAAGTCACCGCGCGCGACGCTGCGCAGGTGCTGGCCAACGGCGGCCTCTTCGCCGCCCTTGCCCTCGTGGCGGGAGCGCGGCCGCTGTCCACCCCAGGGCTGGCCGCCATCGGCGCCCTCGCGACCGCGAGCGCCGACACGTGGGCAACGGAGGTCGGCACGCTCTGGGGCGGCACGCCGCGCTCGATCCTGACCGGCGCGCCTCTCGCCACGGGCCTCTCGGGGGGAGTGACCGTCGTCGGCACGCTTGGCGCCGCCGCCGGTGGCCTCGTGGTGGTACTCGCGGCGGTGTCGCTGCACGAGCTGCCCGATGCGCGGCGGCTGGTGCTGGTGGCCGGCGCCGCCGCGCTCGTCGGCACGCTGGTGGACTCTGCGATCGGCGCGTCGGTGCAGGCCCGCCGGTGGTGCGAGCGCTGCACGCAGTGGACCGAACGCCGCGTGCACACCTGCGGCTACCGCACCGCGCACGCCCGGGGGTTCCGCTGGGCCACGAACGACGCCGTGAACGTCGCCGGCACGCTGGCGGGCGCGGCCTGCGCAGTGCTGCTCGGCCGGCTCGTCCCGTGACGACGATTCGCGCGGACGCGTGCGTCGTGGGCGGGGGCCCGGCCGGGTCGGCCCTGGCGTGGGCGCTCGCGCGGAACGGCCTCGACGTGGTGCTGCTCGACAAGGCGACGTTTCCCCGCCGCAAGCCGTGCGCCGAATACCTCAGCCCGCAGGCCGCGCGCTTGCTCGACGAGATGGGCGTCCTGGCCCCCCTCGAGGATTCCGGCGCTGCGACCCTGGCGGGCATGCGGGTCGTGGCCGGCGATGCCGAGTTCACCGGCAGGTTCGCGGCCGGCCACGGGTTTCGGCCGTACCGCGAGCGCGGTCTCGCCGTCCGGCGGGAGCGGCTCGACGCGATGCTGCTCGACGCCGCGCGCCGCGCCGGCGCGTGTGTCGTGGAGGGCGCGGCGGTCGGCAACGTGCGGCGCGAGCCCGGCGGGCACGTGGCGGGAGTGGCCGCCCGGATCGGCGGCGATGGATGCGCCGCGCACGGGCTGCCCCGCCCGGAAGCCGGGGCGCGCGGCGGCGCACTGGCCGTCGAGGCGGCCCACGTGGTCGGCGCCGATGGCCTGCGGTCCATCGTGGCGCGCCGCCTCGGCCTCGCGCGGCGCTTGCGGTGGCCGCGGCGCTTCGCGTTCGCCACGCACTTCGCGGGCGTCGCGGGCCTCGCGGACCTCGGCGAGATGCACGTGTACGCCGACGGGTACTGTGGCCTCGCGCCCGTCGGCGACGGACTCGCGAACGTCGCGGTGGTGGTGTCAGACGCGCACGCCGCGGCCGGCGACCCGCCGGCGTTCGTGGACCGGTGGATCCGGGCGCACGACGCACTTGCGGCGCGGTTTGCCGGCGCCACGCGCGCGTCGGACGTGCTCGTCACCGGCCCGTTTGCGTCGCAGGCGCGCCGGGCGTGGGCGCCGGGCGCGTCGCTCGTGGGCGACGCCGCGGACTTCTTCGACCCGTTCACGGGCGAGGGCATCTACGCCGCGCTCCGCGGCGCCGAGTTGCTCACGCCGTACGTGGTGGACGCGATCGGCGCCACGCGCGCCGGGCGCCACGACCGGGCCGCGGCGGCGCTGGCCGCGTACGACCGGTGCCGCCGCCACGAGTTCCGCGGCAAGTGGCGGCTCGAGCGGCTCGTGGCGCTCACGGTGGCGCACCCGCCGCTGATGGCGTTCGCGGCGCGCCGGCTTGGCGAACGGGCCGACCTCGCCGACCTTCTCGTGGGCGTCACCGGCGACTTCATCCCCGCCCCCCGCGTGCTCAACCTGCGGTACGCGCTCGAGTTCCTCGGCGCCCCCGAGGCCGCGTGAGCGTCGACGCCGAAACCTTCCGCCGCGTGCTCGGCGCGATGCCGTCGCCGGTGACCGTGCTCACCATCGTGGATGCGCGCGGCGCCGACCACGGGATGACCGTCAGCGCGTTCGCCTCGCTCAGCCTGGAGCCGCCGCTCGTGCTGGTGTGCGTCGGCGACGACGCGACCATCGCGGCGCCAATGCGCGAGGCCGGGCACTTCGGCGTGAGCGTGCTGGCCGAGGACCAGGCCGACCTCTCCATCCGTTTTGCCGACCGCGACGTGCGCGGCTTCGACGGCGTGGCCAGCCAACGCGCGCCCGCGGGGTCGGCGTTGCTGGCGGGCGCCACGGCACACCTCGAGTGCCGCGTGGTCGCGCGCCATCCCGGAGGCGACCACACCATCGTCGTGGGCGAGGTGACGTACGCGACGGCGTCGGAGCGGCCGCCGCTGGTCCACCTTCGCGGGCGCTACCGGGCGCTGGCGCGGTGACGGGCGGCCTGCGCTTCACTCCGGCGCGCGTGCGCGGCGCGGAGCACCTGGACGACCGAAACCTTTCGCCCGCGATCGCCCTCCGGTCGCTCGCCGACGTCCGCCGCTGCAACCGGCTGTTCGGCGGTACGGCGGTGATCCTCGACGCGCTGCGGCCCACGCTGCTCCACGCGGCGGCGTGCGGCGAGACGCTGTCACTGCTCGACGTGGGGACGGGGATGGGCGACATCCCCGCCGCCATCCGGACCCTTGCCGCGCGTCTCGGCGTCGAGGTTCGCACCACCGGGCTCGAGTGGACCGCGCCCATCGCGCGCGCCGCCCTGCCCGCCTGCGACACCGCGCTGGTGGGCGACGCACGCCGCCTGCCCTTCGCCGGCGGATCGTTCGACGTCGTCACGTGTTCGCAGGTGATTCACCACCTCGACGACCCCGACGCGACACGCGCGATCGCCGAACTGCACCGGGTCGCGCGACGCGCCGTGGTCATCGGCGAGCTGCGGCGGTCGTGGCTCGCCGTTGCGGGCCTGTGGCTCGCCAGCTGGCCGCTCGCGTTCCATCCCGTGAGCCGGCACGACGGCGTCGTTTCCATCCTGCGCGGGTTCGAGCGGACCGAGCTCGAGGCGCTCGTCGCGCGAACCACGGGCCGCACGCCGCAGGTCGCCACCCGGCCCGCCTTTCGCGTGTCGGCGTTCTGGACCGTCACGTGACCGGCACGCCCCGGCCCCCTGCGGTGCCCCGTGTGGCGCTTGGCCCCATGCCGACGGCGGGACGCATGATCACGGTGGACGAAGCGACCGTCGCCGCGCCCCCGCGGCGCGTGTTCGACGTGGTGAAGGACGTCGAGCGGTGGCCGGAGCGCCTGCCGCACTACCGCTGGGTGCGCGTGCGCGACCGCGACGGGGCCGGCGGCGGAATCGTGGAGATGGCCGCGTACCGCCCGTTCGGCGCGTTCAACTGGCCCACCTGGTGGCTCAGCGAGATGGAGGTCGTTCCCGGCGCGCCCGCCGTGCGGTTCCGGCATATCGGGGGTATCACCCGGGGAATGGACGTCGAATGGCGCTTTGAGGCGGCGGGTGACCGCACGAGAATCCGGCTGCTGCACGTGTGGAATGGCCCGGCGTGGCCCCTCATCGGCGGCTTCGCCGCCCGCGTCGTGATCGGGCCCGTGTTCGTGCACGGCATCGCGTCGCGCACGGTGGCCGGCCTCTCGCGCGTGGCGGAGCGCGGCGCATGACGCGCGACGAGCGACGTCGCGTGGCCATCACGGGCATCGGCGCCATCACGCCCATCGGCCTGGGTCGTGAAGGCTTGTGGGACGGCATCCGGGCGCAACGGTCCGCGGTGCGCGCCGTGACGCGGTTCGACCCCTCGCCGTTCCGCACGCAGATCGCGGCCGAGGTGGACGACTTCCACGCCGCGGACCACATGGAGGCGAAGCGGGCGAAGCGACTCGACCGGTTCGGCCAGTTCTCCGTTGCCGCCGCCCGCATGGCCGTGGCCGACGCGGGGCTCGACCTGGCCGCGGAGGACCGCGAGCGCGTGGGGGCGATGATGGGCACGGCGCTCGGCGGCGTGGGGTACGCGGAGGAGCAGCTCGGCAACTTCCTGTCGAAGGGCCTCCGCGCCGTGGACGCCACGCTCGCGCTCGCGGTGTTCGGCGGGGCGGCGAGCTGCAACATCGCCATCGAGTTCGGCGTGAGCGGGCCGAATTCCACCAACGCGATGAGCTGTGCGTCGGGCACGATGGCCATCGGCGAGGCGCTCCGGCAGATCCGTCACGGCTACGCCGACGTGATGCTCGCGGGCGGGGCCGAGGCGCCGCTCGCGCCGCTCTGCTACGGGGCCTTCGCGCTCATCCGCGCGATGAGCACGCGCAACGACGATCCCGCGCGGGCGTCGCGGCCGTTCGACCGCGACCGCGACGGGTTCGTGATGGGCGAAGCCGCGACGGTGCTCGTGCTCGAGGCGTGGGACCGCGCCGTCGCGCGCGGCGCCCCCATCTACGCCGAACTCTGCGGGTACGGGACGACGAACGACGCCCACCACATGACCGCGCCGCTGCCGGGCGGCACGCAGGCGGCGCGGGCCATGCGGCTCGCCCTCGACGACGCGCGCATCGCCCCGCACGACGTAGGGTACGTCAACGCGCACGGCAGCTCCACGCCGCTCAACGACCCGAGCGAAACCGCCGCCATCAAGCAGGTGCTCGGCGACCACGCGCAGCGCATCGCCGTGAGCGGCACCAAGGGCTACTACGGCCATGCCCTCGGCGCGAGCGGTGCCGTGGAGGCGGCCATCTGCGCGCTCGCGCTCGAGCGGCGGTGGCTCCCGCCGACGGTGAACCTCTCCGCCCCCGACCCCGCCTGCGACCTCGACTACATCCCGCGCGAGGGCCGGCCCGGCGATCCCGCGTTCGCGATGTCCAACAGCTTCGGCTTCGGCGGGATCAACGCGTCGCTCGTCCTGCGGCGGGCGTAGCGCGTCCGGCGGGGCCGGGACGCCGCCGCACCGTGACCAGCGAGCGGGGCGTGGCGCTGCCAATGGACGCGGCGCCCGTTTTCCGCAATAGTTCAGGTGGTCGCGCCCAGGCGCCCCGTGCGCCCTGGCAATCCCTTCCGTACCCCTTCACCCGGACCCCCGTTGTCACTCGAGCAGGAACGCGAGCGCGTCGTCGAGGCGCTCAGCGCCCACTTCGCGGCCGATCACCTGAGCACGCAGGAGCTCGAGGCGCGTTTCGAGCGCGCGTACCGCGCGCGCACGCTGGACGAGTTGCGTGACGTGGCGGGCGGCCTCCCCGCGCTGGCGCACCCCGCGCGCCCGCCGACGCCGCGCCCCTCGGCGCCGGCGCCCGAGCGCACGAGCGTCGCTGGTGAGCGCCGCTACACCGCCATCATGTCGGCGTTTCGGAGGGACGGTGAGTGGACGCCCAACCGCCACACGGTGCTGCTGGCCGTGATGTCCGAGGCGCGCATCGACCTGCGCGACGCCACGTTCGTGGATCGCGAGATCAAGTTCGACGTCAAGGCCGTGATGGCCGACGTCCGCATCCTCGTGCCGCCGGGCGTCACCGTCGAGTGCGACGGGGGCGCGTTCATGGGGGAGTTTTCGGGCCGCCATCAGGACGCCGGCGGTGACCCCGAGGCGCCCCGCGTCGTGGTCACGGGGTCGGCCATCATGGCCAAGGTCTCGGTGGAAACGCGCCTGCCCGGCGAGTCCCGCCTGGCGGCGTGGCGCCGGTCGCGCCGCCTCCGCGGCGGGCGCGACGACTAGCGCGTCGCTCAGTCCTCGAATTCGAAGAGGTACTCGAGCTTCGTCAGCAGCAGCATCTGCCGGACGGGCTTGCCCGCGTGCAGCAGCCGCGTCGCGATCATCCGTTCACGCGCCCGCTTCTGCAGCAGCACGAGGACGCCGAGCCCGCTCGCGTCCACCTCGCTCGTGGTGGAGAGGTCGACGTAGATCCGGGGAGCGGACTCGAGGACCGCGCGCTCGACGTGCTCGAGCGCCGCACGGCGGAAGTCGATCCGCGTGTCAGCCACGAGCCGCTCGGGGGCGCTCAGGAGGTTGGTGTATTCGTGGGTCATCTGCATCGTCGCGCACGGCCACTTGGGGGCCTCACCCCCTTCCATGAGCGAGTCGCGTGCCTCCGCCGGCCCGCCGGGAAGTCGTTGAGCACAAGCGACTTGGCGCGGCCATCACACTGTGACGCCGTCGCGGTAGTGTGCATTGTGCGGTATCCGGCGCTCGCCGCCACGACAGGTGCCACTTTGTGTCGTCACGCCGGAGGCCGCAACCGTCACGCCACGGGCCTCGCGCTGGCCAGCATCCGGACACCGCCGACCTTCCCTGCACGCGCGGCGCGCGTTACGGTGGAGTGAACGGCAGTCCCGCGCCGCCCGACCGCACTCCGTCCCGCATCCCGCCATGGCCGACATCGACGTCCTGCTCAACGAAACCCGCTCGTTTCCGCCACCCGAGGCGTTTGCCCGCGCGGCCCAGGTCAGCACCGACGCCATCTACGCGATGGCCGAGAAGGACTATGAGGCGTACTGGGCGAGCGCGGCGCGCGCGCTCGAGTGGATCACGCCATGGAAGACGGTCCTCGAGTGGACGCCGCCCCACGCGAAGTGGTTCACCGGCGGCCAGCTCAACGTCGCGGCGAACTGCGTGGACCGCCACATCCGGGGGGCCAACCGTAACAAGGCCGCGATCATCTGGGAGGGTGAACCCGGTGATCGCCGCACGCTCACCTACTGGGACCTGTACCGCGAGGTGTCGAAGTTCGCGAACGTGTTGCGCTCGCTCGGGGTCCAAAAGGGCGACCGCGTGGGCATCTACCTGCCGATGGTGCCCGAGGCGGCCGTCGCCATGCTCGCGTGCGCACGGATCGGCGCGATCCACAGCGTGGTGTTCGGGGGCTTCAGCCCGGAGTCGCTGCGCGACCGGATGAACGACGCCGAGGCCAAGGTCCTCGTTACGGCCGACGGCGGATACCGGCGCGGCCAGGTGGTGCCGCTCAAGCGCAACGCCGACAAGGCCCTCGCCGAGGCGCCGTCGGTGAAGCACGTCGTGGTGGTGCAGCGCCGGCCTGGCGGCATGGGCGATGAGTCGTTCGCCGACATGCAGGAAGGCCGCGACCATTTCTACCACCGGCTGATGGCCCACGTGAGCGCCGACTGCGCCCCCGAGCCGATGGATGCCGAGGACGTGCTCTTCATCCTCTACACGTCAGGAACGACCGGCAAGCCGAAGGGCATCGTCCACACCACCGGCGGGTACCTCACGGGCGCCACGGCCACGTCGAAGCTCGTCTTCGACCTCAAGGACGACGACGTCTTCTGGTGCACCGCCGACGTGGGTTGGATCACGGGACACTCGTATCTCGTGTACGGGCCACTCGCCAACGGCGCGACGTGCGTGATGTACGAGGGCGCGCCGGACTGGCCCGAGCGCGACCGGTTCTGGGAGATCTGCGAACGCTACGGCGTGACCATCCTCTACACCGCGCCCACCGCCATCCGCGCCTTCATGAAGTGGGGCGACGCCCACCCCGCGAAGCACGACCTCTCGCGCCTGCGGCTCATCGGCACGGTCGGCGAGCCCATCAATCCCGAGGCGTGGATGTGGTACCATGAGCACATCGGCGGCAAGCGCTGCCCCATCGTGGACACGTGGTGGCAGACCGAGACGGGCTCCATCGTCATTTCGCCGTTGCCGGGCGTGACCGCCACCAGGCCGGGCAGCGCCACGCGCCCCCTCCCGGGGTACTTCGGCGAGCTCCTCGACTCGACGGGCCAGCGGATCGACGTCGGCGGCGGCCTCCTGGCCCTCACGCGGCCGTGGCCGTCGATGCTGCGCACCATCTGGGGCGACGACCAGCGGTACGTGCAGACGTACTTCTCGAAGTGGGACGGCCGGAAGGACCTCTACTTCCCCGGCGACGGCGCCAAGCGCGACGACGACGGCTACTTCTGGATCCTCGGCCGCGTGGACGACGTGCTCAACGTCGCCGGCCACCGCATCGGGACGATGGAGGTCGAGAGTGCGCTCGTCGAGCATCCCTCGGTCGCCGAGGCGGCCGTCGTGGGCAAGGCCCACGAGCTCAAGGGCCAGGCGATCGCCGCGTTCGTGACGCTGCGCGAGGGCAACAAGGCCACGCCCGCCCTCCGCGACGAGCTCAAGCAGTTCGTCGTGGAAAAGATCGGCGCCCTCGCGCGCCCGGACGACATCCTCTTCAGCTCGGACCTGCCCAAGACGCGCTCGGGGAAGATCATGCGGCGCCTCCTCCGCGACATCGCCGAGGGGCGGGCCCTCGGCGACACCACCACCCTCGCCGACCCGTCGGTCGTGGCATCGCTCAAGGAGCAGTACGAGGAAAAGGAGGGCTGAGCCGGCCGCGGGCGGTCGGGCTGCGGCCTCGCCGCCGCCTGGCCGAGGCCGGTGGGCGTGGCCCCTCTGTTGACAGCGGGCCCGCACGGCGGCATCGTCGAACGCGCACGTCGCACCCACGCGCCGGGACCGCGCCCCCAATGAGAGACATCCGCGAGTCGCTGCAGGAGGCGTTGGGCGATGCCTACGCCATCGAACGCGAGTTGCCGCGCGGCGGGATGTCGCGCGTGTTCGCGGCCCGCGAGACCGCGCTCGGCCGCGTGGTGGTGCTCAAGGTCCTGTCTCCGGAACTCGCCGCCACGCTCTCTGCCGAGCGGTTCAAGCGCGAGATCACCCTCGCGGCGCGCCTGCAGCACCCCCACATCGTGCCGCTGCTGAACACCGGGCACGCCGCCGACTCGCTGTACTACACGATGCCGCTGGTGGACGGCGAGTCGCTCCGCGAACGGATGGCCCGCGAGCGGCCGATGCCCCTCGAGGCCGTCACGCAGATCCTCCTCGAGGTCTCGAGCGCGCTCGCGTACGCGCACGACCAGGGCGTGGTCCACCGCGACATCAAGCCCGAGAACGTGATGTTCTTCCACGGCAGCGCCGTGGTACTGGACTTCGGCATCGGCAAGGCCCTCTCGGCCGCGACGCACGCCCAGGAGGAAGCGACGGGCCGCATCACCCAGCGGGGCATGAGCCTCGGCACCCCGACCTACATCTCCCCCGAGCAGGCCGTCGGCGACCCGGACCTCGACCACCGCGCCGACATCTACTCGCTCGGCGTGATGGGGTACGAGATGCTCTGCGGCCACCCCCCGTTTGCCGGCCGGAGCGCCCAGGCCGTGATGGCGGCGCACGCCAACCAGGCGCCCGAGCCCATCCATCGCCGCCGCGCCGACACGCCGCGCTACCTCGCGGACCTCATCATGCAGTGCCTCGCGAAGTCACCCGCCGACCGTCCGCAGCGCGCGGCCGACGTCGCGACGGCGCTGCGCGAGCAGCGCGTTTCGGGCGCGCAGGATGCCGGCGGGTCGTGGTTCGGCCGCCTGCCCGGGTGGCTGCCGTGGGCCATCGCGGCGCTCGCGACGGCGAGCGCGGTCTACTTCGGCGTCCGCCGCTAGGCGCGGCGCCGCACGCGCCAGTCCCAGGCCGATAGCGCGAAGAGCCCCGCCACGGCAATCGCGCTCACCACGCAGTAGCGGCAGATAGCGTGGATGCGCGCCACCTCGAGCCAGGTGAGGTACGCCGAGAACACCACGCCCCATCCGTTCAGCGCGAGGAGCGCCGTGGTCGGCCACCGGCTCAGCTGGCCCGCGCCCACCGACCCGGCGATCGCCACCGCGGCCACGCTCACGTAGTAGCCCACGCCCCACAGCGCCACGGGCTGGCCGAGGAACACCGCGTAGCGGCTCGCCTGCACCTTCTCGCACCCCCCCGTCCCGCACGCGATGGACCCCACGTACCCGTAGTGGTACAGGGTCAGGTAGCCGGCGAGGAACACGCCGGCCAGCGCCAGGACCGCGATCGCCTGCCGTTGCATCAGAGCGCCGGGCGGCCTAGAAGGGGTTCTTCTTCGACGGCGGCTTTGTCGCGGCCCTGGACGCGGCCTTCGACGGCGCCGTCGCGGCGGCCACCTTGGCGGCCTCGTCCTCGACGGCCTTCCGGAACTGGTCGAACGGCACGGCGCCGGGATAGACGGTCGATCCGATGATGAACGTCGGCGTCTGGTTGATCCCGCGCCGGATCGCCTCCGCCTGGTTCGCCTTGATCCGGGGATAGTGCACCTGCGAATCGAAGCACTGCTGCCACTTCTCCATGTCGAGACCGAGGGACTGCGCCAGCCGCTGCAGCACCTTGCTCGGGTCGCGGGTGGCCTCCCCGTTCCACTGGTCCTGCGTGGCGAAGAGCTGGTCGTGCATCTCCCAGAACTTTCCCTGGTCCGACGCACACGCCGCCGCGTTGGACGCCGGCCACGTGTTCTTGTGCATGTCGAGGGGGAAGTCGTAGAACCGGAACGAGATCTGGCCCGTGGAAATGAGGCGCGTCCGGACGTCGGGCTCGGTCACGGCGGACCACTGGCCGCAGGCCGGGCACTCGAAATCGCCGAACTCGATCACCTGCACGGGTGCGGCGGGATTCCCGGCGAGGTATCCCTCGGCGGTGCCGGGGGCCAGGTTCGGGTCCACGGGACGGATGCCGGCGCGGGGCTGGGCCACCATGTAGCCGAGCGTCGCGACGCCGGCCACGGCGACCAGCACCAGCACGCCCACGAATTTGGCGTTCGACTTCTTCTGGACGGTTTTCGCCACCACGGATCTCCTTCTGGAAGTGTGTGCCCCGGCGCGTGTGCCGGCCGCATCCGCCACGCCTGCGGGGCCGGGCCTGCGCAAGATAACCGCCGACGAAGGACCCGAGGACGCGCCCCAACGCCTGCGCAGCGGGATGCGTAATACCGGGCAGCGGAATGTCGTCGCAGGGGTAGGAACGCGGCCCCGATCCCGCTAGCTTTCGGTGTTGTTCCAAACCAATAACCAGGACGAAATGAGCACACGGCGGTCCCGAGCGCCGCGCCCCAGCAACGAGCCAACGCCGTTCACGCAGGCGCGCGACGAACTCTTCCAACACATCATGAGCTGCGACGTCGTCGGCGCCCTGCCCGAAGACCAGAAGGCGTGGTTCGACGAGACGATGGCCTACATGGCCGACCGGTTCCACGAACTCGACAAGCGCGAACTCGCGGAATTGCGGACGCTGGGCGAGCGGTTCGCCCAGCCGGCCAAGAGCAACCAGGCGGTCAGCGCCTGACCTCGAGGGGCACCCGATGCGGGTGCCCCTCTTTGTGCGTCCCCCCCGGGCGCAGTGCGTCCCCCCGGGCGGTGAAGGGCGTTCAGCGGCCGCGCGCGCGCCGCGGTCGCAGCACGAGCGACACGCGGAGTCCGCCCCCGGCCTCCAGCTCGAGCGCCCGCTCCCACCGGCCTCCGCCGGGCATCGCCACGCCAACCTGCACCGTGATGGCGGGGCGCCCGTGCTCGCCGTCGCGCCATTCGATTCCCAGCCCGCCGCCGCCGTACGCGCCCCACGCCGATTCGGCGAACGGGTCGAGCAGGAAGCGGGTGGCGATACCCACCGTGAACGTCGTGCCGCCCTTGCCGTCCCAGTCACGGACCGCCGATCCGGCCACCCCGACGCGCGCGTAGTAACCCGCCGGCACGTTCACCCCTGCACCGATTCCGGCCGCGGCCGCCGGCGACGCCGCGACCACCGCGCGCAACTCGGCCTGCGCCGTGGACGACACGAAATCGCCCTGCGCCAGGAGCGGTGCCGGCACGACCACGGCACCAGCGAGGAACACGGCGCGCAGCATGGCGCGTAAGCTAGGAACGCGCCCAAGTGCTTGCCAGCACGGAGCCTGCGCCCTACCTTCGCGGGACGGATGGTTTTCCCGCAGCACGCGAGTTCCGCATGACCGACGTGACCGGACTGCTCCGCCAGGTGGCGATCTTCAAGGACCTCGACGACGGCGAGCTCGCGCGCGTCGCGGAGGTGTGCCGCTCGCAGGAGTTCGTGTCCGGCGAGTACGTCTTCAAGGAAGGAGAGAGCGGCAACCGGCTCTACCTCATCGTCGAAGGCGAGGTGCGCATCAGCCGCACCATCCCGGGGAGCGGCGAGGAAGCGCTCGCCGTCCTGAAGCCGGGGGCGCTGTTCGGCGAGATGGCCGTGTTCGACCGCAGCGAGCGCTCCACCGACGCCATCTCCAACGGCGGCACCAAGTGCCTCACCATCGCGCGCTCCGACTTCGAGCTGCTGCTCGACTTCAACCGCGACATCGCCTACAAGGTGCTCTGGGCGTGCGTCCGGCTGCTCTCCGGCCGCCTGCGCAACACGAACGACTCGCTCAGGTCGTTCCTCGCGATGAGCATGTTCTGAGTAGACAGTAGACAGTAGACAGTAGACAGTAGACAGTAGACAGTAGACAGTAGACAGTAGACAGACCGGGATCATGACCGGCCCGCCCCCACTCATCCACCGCGTCGCCGACTTTCGCGGCGTGTCATCGCCGGTGGTTCGCGACAGCGCGGCGCTGGCGGGTCTGCTGCTTTCCGCTGCGGGGGCCGCGGGGCTCACCACCATCGAGTCTCCGATCGTCCGCTCGCTGCCGCGCGACGGCCTCGCCGTCATCCTGCTCCTCGACTTGGGCCACGTGGCGCTGCACACGATCCCCGAGCGCGAGCTGGTGGTGGTGGACCTCCTCGTGGCCGCCGGCCGCGACCCGCAGAACGCGGTCGACGTGTTCGCGCGGAAGTTCGGCGTGGCCGAAGCCCGCATGGGCCGCACGCTGGACCGCGGCTGACTCGGCGGCCATCGCCCCCCAACCCCGGCCCGCCGATGACGCCCACGACGCCATGGTTCCGGCCCGCCGCCCTCGCCTTCCTGCGCGGGCTGCGGCGCAACAATCGCAAGGAATGGTTCGAGGCGCACAAGCCGGAGTACCAGCGCGAGGTGCTCGAGCCGCTGCGCGCGGTGGCGAACGAGCTCGACGTCCGGTTCGCCGGCCTCGCCCCGGAATACGAGGCGAGCGGCAAGCGATCGCTTTTCCGCATCTACCGGGACGTGCGCTTCTCGAAGGACAAGTCGCCGTACAAGACGCACGCGGCGCTGTGGGTGTACCACCGCGCACCCGGCCGCGGCGTGGGCAAGGAAGTGGACGGCGGCGCGGGATTCTACCTCCACCTCGAGCCCGGGGCGTCGCTCGTCGCCGCGGGCCTCTGGATGCCCCCGCGCCACTCCCTCGCGAAGGTCCGCCAACGCCTCGCCGACGACCACCGCGCCTTCACCCGCATCGTCACGTCCCACTCTTTCCGGCGACGGTTCGGCGGCCTCACCGACGA
>JAYEKC010000258.1:0-3212 GCA_034716715.1 Gemmatimonadota bacterium
CCCATGCCGCCACCCGGCGCGGCCGGGGCCGGCTTGTCTTCCTTCTTCTCGACGATGAGCGCTTCCGTCGTGAGGAGCAGGCTCGCGATCGACGCCGCGTTCTGCAGCGCCGTGCGGCTCACCTTGGTCGGGTCGATGACGCCGGCCACGACCAGGTCCTCGTACACGTCCGTGAGGGCGTTGTAGCCGAAATTGCGATCCTTTGAGGCCCGCACCTTCTCCACCACGATGGACCCCTCGCCGCCCGCATTGTACACGATCATGCGGATGGGCTCCTCGACGGCACGGCGGACGATGTCCACGCCGATCTGCTCGTCCTCGTCGAGCTTGAGGCTCTTGAGCGCAGCCTGCGCGCGAATGAACGCGACGCCGCCGCCCGGGACGATGCCCTCCTCGACCGCCGCGCGCGTGGCGTGCAGCGCGTCCTCGACGCGGGCCTTCTTTTCCTTCATCTCGCTTTCGGTCGCGGCGCCGACGTTGATCACGGCCACGCCGCCGGCGAGCTTCGCCTTCCGCTCCTGGAGCTTCTCCTTGTCGTAGTCGCTCGTGGACTTGTCGATGGCGACTTCGATCTCCTTGATGCGGCCCTTGATCTTGTCGTCGTCACCGGCACCGTCGATGACCGTCGTGTTGTCCTTGTCCACGACGATGCGCTTGGCACGACCGAGGTCGGTCAGCACGGCGTTCTCGAGCTTGAACCCGACTTCCTCGCTGATCACCTGGCCCTTGGTGAGGACCGCGATGTCCTCGAGCATCGCCTTGCGGCGGTCGCCGAAGCCCGGCGCCTTCACGGCGCAGATCTTGAGCGTGCCGCGGAGCTTGTTGACGACGAGCGTGGCCAGAGCCTCGCCCTCGACGTCCTCGGCGATGATGAGCAGCGGCTTGCCCGTCTGCGCCACCTTCTCGAGGACCGGGAGGAGGTCCTTCATGGACGAGATCTTCTTGTCGTGGATGAGGATGTAGGCATCCTCGAGGACGCCCTCCATCTTCTCCGCGTCCGTGATGAAGTAGGGCGAGAGGTAGCCGCGGTCGAACTGCATGCCGTCCACGGTCTCCAGCGTCGTCTCCAGGCCGCGCGCCTCCTCGACCGTGATGACGCCGTCCTTACCCACCTTCTCCATCGCCTCGGCGATCAGGTCGCCGATTTCCTTGTCGTTGTTCGCCGAGATCGTGCCGACCTGGGCGATCTCCTTCTTGCCCGACGTCGGGACGGAGATCTTCTTGAGGTCGTCCACGATCGCCTGCACGGCCTTGTCGATGCCGCGCTTGATGGCCATCGGGTTCGCGCCGGCCGTCACGTTCTTGAGGCCCTCGCGGAAAATCGCCTGCGCGAGCACAGTCGCCGTCGTGGTGCCGTCGCCCGCGTTGTCGCTCGTCTTGGTCGCGACTTCCTTCACCATCTGCGCGCCCATGTTCTCGAGCGGATCGGCGAGCTCGACTTCCTTGGCGACGGTCACGCCGTCCTTGGTGACGGTCGGCGCGCCGAACTTCTTGTCGATGACGACGTTCCGGCCCTTGGGGCCGAGCGTGACCTTCACGGCCTCGGCGAGCTGGTCCACGCCCCGCTTCAGCGCCGCGCGGGCGTCCGTGTTGAAATGCAGTTCCTTGGCAGCCATATGGATTCAGAGTTGGGTGTTGAGGGTTGTGGGTCGGGAGTTGGAGGCGGCGCCTGTCGGCTGAGGGTCGGCCACGGGGGGCGCGCCTCAGTGCCGGTGCCGCCGCTCCGCTCAGCCAACCACCGCCAGAATGTCCGACTCGCGCAGGATCAGCATCTGCACGTTGTCGATGGTGACCTCGGTGCCCGAGTACTTCCCGTACAGGACCTTGTCGCCGACCTTCACCTCCATCGCGACACGCTTGCCGTCCTCGGTGCGGCCCGGACCGATGGCCATCACCTCACCCTGCTGCGGCTTCTCCTTGGCGGTGTCGGGGATGTAGAGCCCGCCCCGCATCTGCTCGGTTTCTTCGAGTGGCTTGACGACCACCCGGTCAGACAGCGGCGCGACCTTGGGCGCCGTCGCGGTCTTTGTTGCCATGTTGCGCGTTTCCTCCTGCTGGTGGTTGAGCGATTTCTGGTTTTTGACTGCAACCAACAGAAGAATATTAGCACTCTCGCGAAGTGAGTGCCAGACGCCGGGCGCAGCCGCTCGGACGCTACCGCTCTCGGCCTGCTTCCAGACCAGTGCGCTCTAACATGTTATCGGGTATCTACTTACGCTTTTTGCCCCTGGGCCGATCCGGAGTTGCTGCGAGCAGCTCGTGGGCGATGGCAAGGCCGACCAGTGTCAGGTCGGGCTCAACCACATCGATCTGCGAGCACAGCGTGGCAAACTGGCGCGCGAGCCCGCCCGTCCCGATGACCAGGGGCGTGCTCCGCCGGGGCCACTCGCGCTTGATGCGCCGGACGAGCCCGTCAATCGACTCCGCAGCGCCGAGCACCACGCCCGCCCGGATGCACTCGTCGGTGCGCTTGCCGATGACGCGTTCGGGCGGCACGAGCTCCGTGGCGGGCAGCTTCGACGTTCGGCGGAACAACGACTCGCCGGCAATCTGCACTCCGGGCGCGATCACGCCGCCGAGGAACGTGCCGTCCGCGGTGATGCAGTCGAACGTGGTGGCGGTGCCGAGGTCCACCACGATGCAGTCCCGCTCGTGCAGCTGGCTCGCCGCGAGCGTGTTGATGATCCGGTCGGCGCCCACTGTGAGGGGCTCGTCCACCTGCAGCCGGATCGGCAACGGCGACCGCGCGTCGACGATGACCGGCGTCGCCCCGGAGATGCGCGCGCATGCCTCGGCGAGGGCAGCCGTGAGCGCCGGCACGACCGAGCCGATGGCGGCGTGGGAGACGGTCGCATGGGCCGGGGGCGCCGTCGAGAGGAGCCCGCGAAGCGTCAGGTAGATCTCGTCGGGCGTGCGCGACGCGTCGGTGGTGATGCGCCACCGCTCCACCACCTGCCGCCCCCGGCAGATGCCGACGGTCGTTTCCGTATTGCCAGCGTCAATGACGAGCGTCATCAGGCCTCCAGCCCGAGCACGAGTGACCCACCCCGGAAAAGTTCGCGCCCGGACGGGGTCTCCACCACCAGCGCTCCGTTGGGGGCGATGCCGCGCGCCACGCCGGTGGCCGGCGACGTGACGGGCGCGCCCGCCGCGATGTCGCGCGCCGCGAAGGCGCCGATCTCGGCCGGCGACAGTTCCCCGCGCGCCGCACA
>JAYEKC010000259.1:0-3211 GCA_034716715.1 Gemmatimonadota bacterium
GGCGGCGAGGAGCGTCGCGCCGGCGACGAGCGCCGCGAGCGTCCGCGCGCGCCTCGCCACCATCAGCCCACGGGCCCGTAGAGCGGGAACCGCGTGGCGAGCGCGCGCACGCGGGTGCGGACGGCGTCGTGCGTCGCCGGGTCGGCGGGCGCGGCGAGCACCGTGGCGATGAGCGACGCGATCTCGCGCATCTCCTCCTCGCCCATGCCGCGGGTCGTGACCGCCGGCGTGCCGATCCGGATGCCGCTCGTCACGAACGGCGACTGCGTTTCCTTGGGCACCGTGTTCTTGTTCACCGTGATGCCCGCCTTGTCGAGCGCCTCCTCGGCCACCTTGCCGGTGAGGCCCTTCGAGCGGAGGTCCACGAGCATCAGGTGGTTGTCGGTGCCGCCGCTCACGATGTGGAAGCCGTGCCCGGCGAGCGCCGCGGCCAGCGCCTTTGCGTTCGCGACGATGGCACGGCAGTACTCCCGGAATGACGGGTCGAGCGCCTCGCGGAACGCCACGGCCTTGGCGGCGATGACGTGCTCGAGCGGCCCGCCCTGCGTGCCCGGGAACGTCGCCTTGTCCACGGCCTTCGCGTGCTCCGCCTTGCAGAGGATCAGGCCGCCGCGCGGGCCGCGAAGCGTCTTGTGCGTGGTCGTGGTCACCACGTCCGCGTGCGGCACGGGCGACGGATACACGCCCGTCGCCACGAGCCCGGCGAAGTGCGCCATGTCCACCATCAGCACCGCGCCGACTTCCCGCGCGATGGTAGCGAACGCCGCGAAGTCGATCACGCGCGAATACGCGCTGTACCCGGCGATGATCATCTTCGGCCTGTGCTCGCGGGCGGCGGCGCGCACGTGATCCATGTCGATCACGCCGTCGTCGTTGACGCCGTAGTGCACGGCCCGGTACAACAGGCCCGAAAAGTTCACCGGCGACCCGTGCGTGAGGTGGCCGCCCTGCGAGAGGTCGAGGCCGAGCACCGTGTCGCCGGGCTTCAGGAAGGCGAGGTAGACGGCGGCGTTGGCCTGCGCGCCCGAATGCGGCTGCACGTTGGCGTGGTCGGCGCCGAACAGCCGCTTGGCCCGGTCGATGGCGATCTGCTCCACCTGGTCCACGATCTCGCAGCCGCCGTAGTACCGCTTGCCCGGCAGGCCCTCGGCGTACTTGTTGGTGAGTGGCGAGCCCATCGCCTCCAGGACGGCCGGCGAGACGAAGTTCTCACTCGCGATGAGCTCGAGGCCGTGCGCCTGCCGGGCCGTTTCCTCGGCGATCAGCTTCGCGATTTCGGGGTCGGTGGCACTCAGCGCCTTGCCCGGCGCCACGCGGTCCCACGCGCGCCAGCCGTTCACTGGCCGCCCTCCAGCTCGATCTTGTCCACGCGCGGCTGGTGCCGCCCGCCCTCGAACGGCGTGTTCAGGAACTTCTCCACGATCGCCTCGGCGTCGGCCTCCGAGACGAACCGCGCGGGGAGCGCCAGCACGTTCGCGTCGTTGTGCTTGCGCGCGAGCTCGGCGATCTCGGGGGCCCACGCCACGGCCGCCCGCACGTGCGGGTGCCGGTTGGCCGCGTAGCTCATCCCGAGGCCCGTGCCGCAGAGCAGCACGCCCCGCTTCGCCTGGCCCGTCTCGATCTCCCGCGCCAGCGGGTGGGCGTAGTCCGGGTAGTCCGTGCTCGCGGGCGAGGTCGTGCCCAGGTCCTCGACCGCGTATCCCATCGCCTCGAGTTTCGCCTTGATCTTCTCCTTCATCTCGAACCCGGCGTGGTCCGAGGCGATGGGAATCCGCTCGGCCATCAGCTCTTCCGGGGCCATTGCGGCCAGGTGCGGGTGAGCGCGCCGACCGCCTTGAGCCGCCGCTCGGCCACCTTGTCGGCCGCCTCGTAGGTGAAGATGCCCTGCTCCTTGGCGAGCTCGTACACGCCGAGGATCGTGTCGAAGATCTCGTCGGCCTTCCGCAGCGCGCGGTCGCGCGTCCAGCCCGCCAGCTCCCCGTACACGTTGATCACGCCGCCGGCGTTGGCCACGAAGTCCGGGGCGTAGAGAATGTTGCGCTTGGCGAGCGCCTCGCCGTGCTTCGCGGCCTCGAGCAGCTGGTTGTTGGCGCCGCCGCAGACGATCTCGACCTTGAGCTGCGGGACGGTCTCGTCATTGATGATCGCGCCAAGCGCACACGGCGCGAAGATGTCGGCCTTCTCGCCGTACACCTGCGCGTCGGTCGTGGCCCTCGCGCCGAACTCCTTCACCACGCGCTCCACGGCATCCGTCCGGATGTCGGCCACGATGAGCTTCGCGCCGGCGTCGTGGAGCTCCTTGCAGAGGTAGTAGCCCACGTGGCCGATGCCCTGCACGATGACGGTCTTGCCGGCGAGGGACGGCGACCCCCAGCGCCACTTGGCCGACGCCTCGATCGACCGGAACACGCCGTGCGCCGTCACGGGCGACGGGTCGCCGGACTTGTTGGCCAGGCCCGCGACGTACTCGGTTTCCATGTGCACGTAGTCCATGTCGGCCGGGCTCGTGCCCACGTCCTCGGCCGTGATGTAGCGGCCGCCGAGCGATTCGACGAACCGGCCGTGCGCGCGGAAGATCATCTCGCGGTTGGCCGTGGCGTTGTCGGCGATGATGACGGCCTTGCCGCCACCCAGGTTGAGCCCCGCGACCGCGTTCTTGTACGTCATGCCGCGCGAGAGGCGCAGGACGTCGAAGAACGCCTCGTCGTCGGACCTGTAGTTCCATACGCGCGTGCCGCCCAGCGCGGGGCCGAGCGTGGTGTCGTGAATGGCGATGATACCCTTGTAGCCGGACGCCTTGTCGTAGCAGGTGACGACCTGCTCGTGGCCCTGGGTCTGGATGCTCTCGAAGAGTTTCATTGATCGAAGATGGGGTGTGAAGTGCAACGGTGGGGTCACGGCGCTGCGATGGCTCGTCCGATCACGATTCGCTGGATCTCGGAAGTACCCTCGTAAATCTCGGTCACCTTCGCGTCGCGGAACAGGCGCTCCACCGGATAATCGGTGACGTACCCGTAGCCGCCGAAGATCTGGATGGCCTGCGTGGTGACCCACATGGCGGTTTCGCTCGCCAGGAGCTTGCTCATCGCCGCGTGTGCCCCCACCGGCTCGCCCCGGTCGATGGCTGCCGCGGTGGTATGGAGCATCGCGCGGGCCGCGTGCAACCGCGTGGCCATGTCGGCCAGCTTGAACTCCACCGCCTGGAACCCGG
>JAYEKC010000260.1:0-3211 GCA_034716715.1 Gemmatimonadota bacterium
GCAGGCGGGCGCGCGGCACGTGTATGCCATCGAACGCGGTGGCGGCGCCGCGCTCGCCGAGATGGTGGTGCGCGAAAATGGGTGCGAGGATCGCGTGACCTGCATCCGAGGGGACTCGGCGCGGGTGACGCTGCCTGAGCGTGGGACCGTGCTCGTGAGTGACCTGCGTGGCGCGCTTCCGCTGCACGGCGATTCGCTCGCGACCATCATCGATGCGCGGCAACGGCTACTCGTTCCCGGCGCCACGATGATCCCGGCGCGCGACGTGGTGCTCGCGGCCCCATGCGATGCCCCTCGCGACTGGTCGGGCGTCGAGCTCGCGCTTGGCGCCAAGCCGCACGGCATTGCGCGCGGTGCCCTCGCACGGGTTGCGCGCGCGACGCTGCATCGCGACCGGGTGGCGCCCGATGGGTTGCTCGCGGCTCCGGCGCACGTGGCGGAAATCGAGTACGCAACCGTCGAATCACCCGACGTAGACAGCGGCGTGAACTGGCGCGTTGGACGCGACGGCCGGGCCGAGGGCCTGCTGCTGTGGTTCGAGACCGCCCTCGCTGCCGGTGTCGGCTACGGTACCGGGCCCGCAGGACGGCGCACGACCTACGGCACCGGGTTCCTCCCGTTCGCACACCCGCTCGACGTGCGCCTTGGCGACCGGATCGAGTGCAGACTGCGCGCGAAGCTCGTGGACGGCGAGTACGTGTTCGCCTGGGACTCGACGCACGTGCCGGTGGCCGGGGCGCCTGTGACGATGCGGCAGTCGTCACTGGACGCGTTGGCGCTCTCCTCGGGCGACCTCGCCAACCTCCAGCCCGGACACGTTCCGTCTCCGGACCCCCTCGATGCGGTCCGCGCCTTGGTGGCCCTGACCGACGGCCGGCGCACGCTCGGGCAGATTGCGGGAGAGATTCACCAAGGCCAAACCGGGCGATTCTCGTCACCGTCACAGGCACTCGGCTGGGTAACGAGGACGCTCGCTGCACTGAATCGGCTCCCCGATGCGTAAGGGACGCCAATGGCTGTTCGCGGCCTCCATCGTGTTGCGATAAGCGGTTGTACGTGAGTCTCTTACATAACATGGCAGGCCCGAACGGATTCACTCCACGCTCTGAGCGAGCCCGGCAGGCGACCGCTGCAGACTGCGTTGACGCGGCGGGCACCGTCCGCCCGCGCCGGGCGCCGTACACGACGCCACGCCTTGCCGTCCTTGGCGGCCTGCGCGACCTGACCTCGGCTGTGGGGCGGATGTCGCGCCGGGACGGGGGACGCCGGAGGACTCGGCGCTCGCAGTAGCCAGACGGCAACTGGGTGCAGTAGACTGCCGCTTCACTGCAGCGAAGGGCGGCGGCAGTTCCAGCCGGTCGTAGGGCCGATTATTGATCCGTTACCCTCCGCCGCGAGAGCGCCCGATGCCCAGCGTTCGCCACGAATCACCCCCCGATGCCAAGACCCGTGCGCCCTATTGCGCCCCCAGCCTCGTTGTGCTGGGTGCGGCGCATGTCGTGACCTCCGCCGTCGGTCGGCGCTCCAACGCCGACGGCGGGATGGGGATGGCGACGCGCCGGTCACAGGCCTGATCAAAGGCGGGAACCCGTTGGCGCAGGGGCACTTCCGGGTTTAGCATTCGGTGACACCACGGCGAGGTACCGCCATGCATCGAACACCGGATTCCCCCAAGCCCGCCCATCGCCAGCGAACCGCGTATCGCACACCTCGGCTCACCGTGTTTGGCTCCATGCCAGGCCTTACGGGCGCCGTAGGGAGCGCGTCCATGTTGGACGGCGGAATGGGGATGACGAGCCGCTCGCAGTAGCGGTCGCCATCCGCCAGTACCGCGCACACGGCCTGCGCCTCCGCGTGGAAGGCGAGCTTCCACTCGAGCTTCCGCACGCCGCCGAGGGGGTTCCCGACATCGCCGTTCGGGTTCGCGCGGCCCCGGAATGGGCGCGCTCGCCCGCGGACCCGGCGCGAACGCTGGTGTCGGCGATTGACGAGGACGCCAACCTGCTGGAGGTGGCCTGGACCGCGGATGGAAACGGCATCCGCCTCCGGTACGCCGAAGGCGCCACGTTCTGGGTGTCGCAGCGGCTCAATGAAATCTGGCTCGACTGGCGCGCGCCGCTGACCGTAGCGGACGCAGCGCATTTCCTGCTCGAGCCGGTGCTGGCGTTCGTCCTCCGGCAGCGGGGCGACCTGGTGCTCCATGCCAGCGGCGTGGCGTTCGGAGGCCGCGCCGCGATCATCTGCGGGCCAGCGGGGGCGGGGAAGTCCACGACGGCTGGCGCCTGCCTGCTCGCCGGGGCCGCCATGCTCTCCGACGACGTGCTGCGCGTAACGCCGTCTGATGACACATGGCACGCGCATCCCGGGACGTCGAACTGCAGGGTATGGGACGATGGCGCGCGAGCCCTCGTTGGCGATGCGTCGCGAGCCCCGGTGTTTTCCGCCACCTGGGACAAGCGCGTAGTGCGTCCCGCCGCCATCGGAGCGGGCGTTGCCGCGGAGCCGGTGCCCGTGGCCCTCGTATGCATTCTCGGCAGCCGGGCGGGCGGGTCGGCGCCGCGGTTCGACTTCCTGAGCGGGTACGAGGCGGCCCGGGGCCTGCTGGAGAATGCGTCCCCTCCGTGGGTCGCGGACCCGGCCGTTCGCGCCACCGAGTTGCGCGCCATTGCGGCGCTGGCCGGCGCGGTGCCGGTGGCGCGGCTGCTCGGGCCCGACGATCCCGGCGTCCTTCGGCGCGTCGCATCGCTCATCCGCGAGGCGGTTGGTGGGTGACACGTTCGACCTCCTCGTTGCCGCTGCCCGGGCCACCGCGGCGCGCGGTGCGCGGACGGGCGGAGCGATGGCCGGCGTCGACGGGCAAGCGGGGCCGGATCCCCGCGTCGCCGAGTTGGTCGCCCGCGTGCGCGACTGGGCCACGGCGCTCGTCGTCGCGGAGTCGCAGGGCATGGCGCCGCTCGCCGCGCGCGAGGTGCTCCGGCTACCCGGCGACGGCCTCGACGGCGATGCCCGTGCGCTACTGACGGAGGCCGCGCGGCGAGCCACCGTAGCGGCACTCGACGCGACCTGCGAGCTGGCCGCCGTCGCCGAGGCGCTTCGCGCCGCCGGCGTTGCGGCGCTGCCGTACAAGGGGCCGGCGCTGGCCCTCGACGCGTTCGGCGACGTCGCGGCACGCCAATTCGCCGACCTCGACATCGTGGTTCCCGCCGACGAG
>JAYEKC010000261.1:0-3208 GCA_034716715.1 Gemmatimonadota bacterium
CCAGAGCCCGCAAAGAAGTCGAGCAGCCGGTCGCCGGGCTTCGTGTGCACCTTCACGATGCGCTCCAGGATCGCCAGCGGCTGTTGCGTGGGGTAGCCGGTCTTCTCCTTCCCGGTGGGGCTCACGATCGTGTTCCACCAGGTGTCCGTCGGGAGCTTGCCTCGACGCCGTTTCTCCGGTGAGACGAGCCCCGGCGCCATGTACGGCAACCGGTCCGACGCATTCGCGCGAAACGTGTAGCGGGCCGGGTCCTTCACGTACCAGAGGATCGTGTCGTGCTTGGGACTCCACCGCTTCGTGGTCCGGGCGCCGTAGTCGTAGGCCCAGATGATCTCGTTCTTGAAGCACGGCCTGCCGAAGATCGAGTCGAGCATCACCTTCACGTAGTGCACCTCGCGGTAATCCAGGTGCACCATCAGCCCGCCAGTCGCCGTGAGCACGCGCCTGGCCGCGAGCAGCCGCGGCGCGAGGAACGCTGCGTAGTCGTCGAACCGGTCAGCGAACACCGAGGTGCCGAGCAGCTCCGTGGTGTAGCGATGACCCCCGAATCCGGTCCGGGTTCCGGGCGCGGAACGCGCGGCGCCAGCCGCACGCGTGCTGCGCAAGCGGTCGCGGCGCTGCGCACGGCCCGTGTTGAACGGCGGGTCGATGTAAATGAAGTCGAAGCTCGCGTCGCCGAACCGGGCAAGCACGTCCAGGTTGTCGCCATGGTGGATGGTGATCACACCTGCTCCTCTGCGGTTACGGCCGGGACGACGAACCGAACGACCGTACCGCCCGCCCCTGGCGAAGCCAGTGCGACGAAGCCCCTTGCGGACTCCACCAACCCGCGTGCAATGGCGAGGCCCAGCCCGGATCCCGCCCGGCGGCGGCCGCCGGCGCCCCGAAAGAAACGCTCGAAGACCTTCGCCTGCTCTGCGGGTGAGATGCCACACCCGTTGTCCCGAACCACCACCTCGACCCGGCCCTCTGGCGTCGTTTCGCAGTCCAGTTCGATGCGCGTGGCCCCGGAGTACTTCACCGCGTTGTCAACGGCGTTGCCGACGGCGCGCTCCAGTAACGCCGGGTCGATGCGCGCGGCAAGCGCCATGGGCGGGGCATTGAGTTCGAGCGACGCGCCTGCCCTCGCGGCCGCGGCGTCAAAGCGACGGTGCACGGCCGCGAGCACCGCGGCGACGTCCGCGCGCGCCCGTGCCGAGTGGATCGGCTCGGCGTCCGTGCGGGCAAGCGTGATCAGATCCTCCGCCAGCGCCGACGTGTCCCTGAGGTCAGCCAGCGTTTGCGCCAGGACGCGTCGGTACTCCTCGGGCGCGCGTTCCTTCCGCAGCGCCACGTCCACGTCACCCCGAAGCACAGTGAGCGGCGTCTTGATCGCGTGGCCGGCGTCGGCAAGGAAGCGGCGCTGCCCTTCGAGCACGCCGTCGAGGCGACGCAACAGGCCGTTCAGTACCGCGACGAGGCGCTGGAGTTCGCTCGTGTCTGCCTCGACGGCGATCCGGTGCCCGTGCCCCACGGCGTTCATTTGTTCCGCCTCCCGGATGATCGCCAGCACGGGCCGCACGGCGTAGCCGGCAAGCCACCACCCCAGCGCGCCCCCGAGCGCGAACCCGCCGACCGCCAGCGCCACAAGGAACCCCGCGGCCCGCTCCAGTGTCGCGTCGGTTTCATGCGTCGACGTCGCCACCTGCAACAGGTGCGACTGGTGCCGCGGGCCGATCAGGCCGAGTGGGTACAACACCGATCGGTACCGCCCCCCGTCGAACGTGATGGTGAACAATTCCGGCTGGTCGGTGGCCGCCACCCGGCGCCGGACGCCTTCCGGCAGGGGCAGGTGCCTCGTCCCAAGGTTGTTCGTATGCACGACGGGATCTCCGGCCAGCGTCCAGACTTCGGCGTAGCGTGCCAGCACGGAATCGGACGACACTGGACCCGTGGCAAATACGGCGTCATGAAAATGCACGGATTCGTCCGGTGAATCCGTGGTCGCCGCGGCCTCGATCGACGCGAGCCGGAGCACCACGCCGTCAAGACGTTCGTACAACGTCGAGCGCAGGGTCAGGTACCCACCGAGACACCCCAGCGCGGCGGTGACGCCGAGGGCGGCGCCGAACCGCATGGCCAGGCGGGCGCGAAACGAGCGCGATCGGACCGTCACGAACCGTTGACCGCCATGCAAAACCCGACGCCTTTCACGGCAACGATGACGCGCGGCCGGCCGCCCGCCTCCAGCTTGCTCCGCAGGTTGGCCACGTGAACGTCAATGAGGGTCGTCCCGGGATCGAACGTCATGTCCCACACGCGTTGCAGAAGTTCGGCGCGGCTTACCGGCACACCCGCCGCGCGCATCAGCACCTCGAGCAGCCGGTACTCCGTGGGCGTCAGCCGAACGGCGTCGCCGCTACGCGTCACCTCGCGGCGCACCGGATCGAGTACGATGTCGCCCGCGCGCATGACACCCGGCGGACCCGCGCCGCCGCGCCGTCCCAGCGCCCGCACCCGTGCGACGAGCTCATCGAAATCAAACGGCTTTGCGAGGTAGTCGTCCGCGCCCTCGTTGAGTCCGTGCACCACATCGGCCGCCGTGGCCCGCGCCGTCAGCATCAGCACCGGCACCGTATTGCCCTCGGCTCGCAGCGACGCAGTCACCGCGAATCCGTCCATGTCCGGGAGCCCGACGTCGAGCACCACCACGTCGTAGCCCCCGCGCCGCGCCGCCGCCAGGGCGCCCGTGGCGGCGAAGACCGCCACCCCGGCGAAGTCCAGGGCCGCCAGCACGGTCTGGGGGTTGCGCAGCGGCTCGGTCAGGGCGGGGTCCAGCGGGGTCATGGCGTGTGATCCTCCAGCGCGATCTCGCCGCGCCGCACGCCGCCATACCATCCCCAAAGCAGATGCGCCGCCACCCCGCGATGCGGCCGCCAGCGCTCGGCCCGGGCATAGGCCTGTTTCTCGTTCGGCCGGACCTCGGCCCGGTCGGCCCAGCGCATGGCCTCCTGCAAGGCCACGTCCCCGCCGGGAAAGACGTTCAGCCGCCCCTCGCAGAACATCAGATAGGTCTCGGCCGTCCATTTGCCGACGCCTCGGATGGCCGTCAGGGCGGCGATCGCCGCCTCGTCCGACAGGGTCTGCATATGATCCAGGTCGATCCGCCCCTCCACCTGAGCCAGGGCGATCTCGCGTCCGTAGCGGGCCTTCTGCCCCGACAGGCCGA
>JAYEKC010000262.1:0-3188 GCA_034716715.1 Gemmatimonadota bacterium
GCGCGCCTCGGCCCAATACGACGTCACGACGCCCGCCGCGAACATCACGAACATCGCCGCCCACAGGGCCCACGCGTGCCTGCGGTTGCCGACGATCCTGCCGTACGTGTAGACCAGCGCAGCCGGGATCATCAGGAGCGCGAACATCTCGAGGAAGTTCGACAGCGGCGTGGGGTTCTCGAACGGATGCGCGGAGTTGGCGTTGAAGAACCCTCCGCCGTTCGTGCCGAGCTGCTTGATCGCGATCTGGCTCGCGGCCGGGCCCATGGCCAGGACCTGCTTGGCCCCCTCGACCGTGGTGGCCTCGACGTACGGCCTGACGTTCTGGATCACGCCCTGCTGCACGAGCACGAGCGCAAGCACGAGCGAGAGCGGCAGCAGGATGTAGAGGATGCCCCGCACCAGGTCGGCCCAGAAGTTCCCGATCCGGCCATCCGAGCGGCGCGCGATGCCGCGCGCGAGCGCCACCGCGACCGCCATCCCCGCGGCTGCCGACACGAAATTGTGGAACGTGAGCTGCACCATCTGCGACAGGTATGAGAGCGTCGCCTCGCCACTGTACGATTGCCAGTTCGTGTTGGTCGTGAACGATGCGGCGGTCTCGAACGCCTGGCGGTCGGTCACGGCCGCCAGGTGCGCCGGATTCAGCGGCAGCACCGCCTGCAGGCGGAACGCCACGTAGCTCACCACCATCGTCACGGCACTGAACAGCAGCAGCGCGATGCCATACGCCGTCCAGTGCTGGTCCTCGTCCGGGTTCACCCGGCATACGCGATAGACCAGGCGTTCCACGGGAGCGAGCCACCGCACGGACCCTTCGTACACGTGCGTCATGTACACACCCAGCGGCTTCGTGACGACCAGCAGCAGCACGGCGTACAGCGCGATCTGCGTCCACCCATTGGCCGTCATGGTCAGAACTTCTCCGGGTGCAGGAGTGCATACACGAGGTACGCGAGCAGCGCGAGCGCGAGCACGGCGCCGGCCGCAACGTCGAAGGTCATGGCTCGCGTTCTCCCGTGCCTTCGCGTCCCAGTGCCTCGCACGCCGTGACGTACGCGATGAACACCACGAACAGCACGATCATCAGCAGCAGGTACCCGAGGTCGATCATCAGATCCTCCCGCGCGGCGCACACCTCGCGCTCGCCCACGGTTCAATGGTGGCATGGGCCGGCATCGCGGGCGTCCGGGCATTCCCGACGTCCGAGTCGGCGTTCCTGCACGCGATCACAGCGGGGCCTCCTGTCGATTGACCCATCGACGCATCGCGATCAGGTAACCGACGATCCCCGCCACGCCGCCGATCCATGAGCCAACCAGGAAGGCACTCACGGCCAGCGCAACGCAGGCCACGGCGATCAGGAACGTCAGCCAGTGGCTGCGGCGTTCCACCGCCGCCGCGGCAGCGATTGTCACGGCCGATCCGATTCCCATCACCAGCGCCGCTTGCATCGTCAACTCCCCGTGCCATTCCGGGCACGGGCGAAGGATGCCGGCGGAGCCGTATCGGGCGCACAAAGGTGCGCCGACCGCCCGCTAAGATTTCGTGAAGCTTTCGGCGGCGCGCGCCGCGCCCGTGGCGTCATCCGGGCTGGCCGCGGGAAGGCTCAGCGTGAACACGCTGCCGCCGCCGTTGCGGGGGGCGTACGTCAGGGTACCGGCCTGCAACTCGGCCATGCGGCGGCCGGCCGCCAGCCCAAGGCCCGCCCCGCCCGCCTGCCTCCCCGTGGGCCGAACGAACGGGTCGAAGATCCGCCCAGCGTCCTCCGGCGGAACGCCCGGACCGCGGTCGAGGACGGAGACGAGCACGCGCGAGTCGCGTTCGGTGGCCACAAGCTCGATGGGGCCTTCCGCCGGCGCGTGTCGGTGCGCGTTCTCCACCAGGTTGGCCACGATGCGCGCCGACAGCGCCAGGTCGAACCGCCCCGTGAGGAGGCGTGCCGCCGGCTCCATCCGCACCGTGAGGGAGCGCCCGCCGATGTGGGCCCCCGTTTCGTCCACCACCGCGCTGAGGAGGTCGTCCACGGCATTCAGCGCCACGTGCACCGGCATTTCGCCGGCGTTGAGCCGTGAGAGGTCGAGCAGGTCGCGGACGTACCGGTCAAGCCGGTCGGCCTGCTCCTCGATCACCTGCGACCGCTCGTCGCCCGCGCCGCGCATCTCGTGTGCAAGCACCTTGATGGTCGCCAGCGGCGTCCGGAGGTCGTGCGACACCGATGCGACGATCGCGTCCTTGAGCGCCTCCGCCTGCGCGCGGCGCGCCGCCTCGCGCTGCCGGTGCAGCAGCTCCGCGGCCACCAGGCTCGTCACGAGGAACGCGACCAGCACCATCCAGTCGAGCGGGTTGGCCAGGACCAGCGTGCCGTAGGGCGGCAGGAAGAAGAAGTCGAACACGACGAACGACGCCGCGCTCGCGAAGACCCCGACCGTCCGTCCACCCCGCGCGCTCGCACCCAGCACCACCAGCAGCAGCACGAGGGCCACGTGCACCTTCTCGACCTCGCCGCGGAACGGGCGCAGGACGATCACCACGAGGGCCAGCACGCCGGCCCAGAACAGGATCTCGCCGGCCAGGGCGGCGTTGCGCGCGGAACGGCGGCGCGCGCTGCCCACGTGCTCCCAGCCCGCCCGCGTCATTCGCCGAACCGGTACCCGACGCCGGAGACGGTGAAGATGTGCCGGGGGCGCACGGGGTCGTCCTCCAGCTTGCGCCGAAGGTGCGCCACGTACACGCGGAGGTATTGCTGCGCATCGCCGTGCTCGCGGCCCTTCCAGGCCGCGCGGAACAGCTGCTGGTGCGTGAAGGTCCGGCCCGGATTCGCGGCCAGTGCCCGCAACAGCTCCCACTCGATCGGCGTGAGGTGCACGGGCGTGCCGGCGCGCTTCACCGCCCGCTTGACGAGGTCGATCTCGAGGTCACCACGCACGATCACCCCGGTCCCGCCGGGAGAGGCCGCAACGGCCGATCGCCGGATCAGCGCCCTGACCCGGGCGCGCAGTTCATCGGTGCTGAACGGCTTCGTGACGTAATCGTCGGCACCGGCATCGAGCAGCGCAACCTTCTCCGCGTCGGAGTGCCGGGCCGACAACACGAGGATCGGCACGGCGGTCCATCCCCGCAGGTCGCGGCACACGTCCGCGCCGTCGGCGTCGGGCAGCGCCAGGTCGAGGACGATCGCGTCCGGA
>JAYEKC010000263.1:0-3188 GCA_034716715.1 Gemmatimonadota bacterium
ATACACGTGCTCGAGGTTCGTCGTCTTGCCGCCGAGGCCCGAGCCGTAGTAGACGAGCTTGCAGTTGATCTCGCGCGAGGCGTAGTTGATCATCGACATTGGCTGGTCCCCTTATCCGAACAGCTTGTCGATTTCGTCCTCGGCACCGGCGAGGACACCGCCTTGCTGCGCCTTGCCCGGCGCGCCGCGCGAGAACACTTCGTGGAAGAGCTTGGTCAGGTCGGCCACCGTATCCTTTACCTTGAGGCGCACAAGCCCGAGGGTCGTGCGGTTGTCGAACAGGGTCACCAGGATCACCCGCCGCGCGACGTCGGCGAGGTACATCGATTCCTTCTCGCCCTGGTGGAACAGGGAGTTGAAGTCCGTCTCGCCAACCATCCGCGCGAGCTGGTCGTTGGCGCTGAAGTCCGCGGCCGTGAGCGTCGCGAAGGCGGTGGGGTCGAACGTCGGCTTCTCCCCGACCGTCGCCACGAGCTGGCCCGTGCGGTCGACGAGCAGGGCGCACCGCGCGTTGCTTTCGAAGAGGAACTTCTCCAGCGACCGGGTGATCGCGTTGAAGTCCTCTTCGGTGAAGGACCAGCTCGCCGAACCGCTCACGAATTCTTCCTCACTGCATTTCTCTCCTGGCGGCGATCGCCTGCGCGATCGTGACGCCGTCGGCGTACTCGAGGTCGCCCCCCACCGGGATGCCGCGCGCGATGCGCGTGACCATCACCCCGAGGGGCGCCAGCTGCTCCTGAACATACAGTGCGGTGGCCTCGCCTTCGAGCTTCGGGTTCGTGGCCAGGATCACCTCGCGGATCCCACCGGCCCGCACCCGCTCGACAAGTCCCGCCACCGCCAGGTCGTCCGGCCCCACGCCGTCGAGCGGCGCCAAAC
This sequence comes from Gemmatimonadota bacterium, assembly GCA_034716715.1. GTDB lineage: Bacteria > Gemmatimonadota > Gemmatimonadetes > Gemmatimonadales > Gemmatimonadaceae > Fen-1231. The sequence goes on from JAYEKC010000263.1 coordinate 880, forward strand.
GCCCCCCGAGCACGTGGAACACCCCCCGAAACTCGCCTGTGCGCTCGATGGCGGCAATGTCGCCGGCTTCCTCCACCACGCAGATGAGGGCCTGGTCACGCCGCTGGTCCGTGCAGATACTGCACAGCTGGTCCTCGGTGAGGTTGTGGCACCGGTCACACGTCCGGACCCGCTCCACCAGCGACGCGAGCGCCGAGGCCAGCCGCCGGCTCTGCTCGGGCGGCTGCTTGAGCAGGTGATACGTGAGCCGCAGCGCCGACTTCCGGCCGATCGTCGGCAGCCGCGAGAGCTCGGTCACCAGGTCCTCGATCGCCGACATCGTCGCCTAGAACGGGAGCTTGAAGGGAAGCGGGAACCCGCCCATCAGCTTCTGCATCTGCGCCTGGGCGGCCTCGCCCGCCTTGCGCTGGGCGTCGCCCACGGCCACGGCGACGAGGTCTTCGAGCATCTCCACGTCGGCCGGATTCACCACCGACGGGTCGATGCGAACCTTCTTCACCGTGCCCTTCCCGTCCGCCTCCACGGTCACCATCCCGGCGCCCGCCGAGCCGGCCACAGTGATGGCCGAAAGTTCGTCCTGCAGGCGCCCCTGCATCTCCTGCGCCTGCTGCATGATCTTAAGGAAATCTGCCATATCAAGTCTGGTATAAGTCCAATGAGGGCATAAAGTTACGCCCGTAGCGCCAACGGCCGCAACTGCCCCTACTCGATGAGGCGCAGGTCGAGCACGTCGAAGGCCGCGTCGAGGAGCGGCGCGTCCTTGCGGAGGCGCGCCACCCGGTTGGCGATGGCCTCGCTCTCCGTCATGCGGCGGGCGGGCGCCGCGGCGCCCTCGGCGCGGGCCGTGGCGAGACGGGCCACGCCGGTGAACATCGAGCGGAGCGCCGCCAGCACCGCTTCCGCGCCGCCCTCGATGGCGGCGCCGAGGGCCTCGCTCGTCACCTGGACCGTCACGACCCCGCCGGCGACGGACGCCGGCGTGGATTCGGCGAGTGCCGACGCCACGAGGCCGCGCCCCGCGAGCCGAACGGCCTCCACCACGTCGTCCCAGCGGGCGGCAAGGCGGTTGATGTCGAGGGTCTGTTGCGGCACTTCGGGCGGCGGGGCGTCGGCGAGCGGCGCCGCCGGCGGGGGCGCTTCGGCCACCCGTCGTACGTCGTGCATCCGCGGCGGACCCTTCCGTTCGGCGCCGGGGCGCTCCGCCGGAGCCCCTGCGGCCGGGTCGCGCGGGCGGTCGCGGGTGGGCTGCGGCCGGACGCCCGCGGGGTCGCGCGGACGCTCGAGCGGCTGGCCGCCCGGCGCACCCGCCGCGCCCGACGCGCCCGACGCGCCCGACGCGCCCGACGCGCCCGACGCCACGCCGCGAATCACCGCTTCGAGGTCCACGGTACGGTCGAGCAGTGCGAACCGGACGAGCAGCATCTCGAACAGCAGCTGCTGCTGCGCGCTCCGGCGGAAATGGGGCTCCAGCTCGACGGCGAGGTTGAGCATCCGCAACAGGTCGCCGGCTGAGAACCGGCCCTTGGCGGCCGCGAGCGCCTCGCGCATTCGCTCCGAGACGTCCGGCACGTCGGCGCCGAGCGCGATGGCAAGCTCCGCCCGGAGGGCGTCGAGGACGCCGGCGAAGAGCAGGGCGCAGTCGGCCCCCTGGTCGGCGAGGCGCGCCACTGCCGGGAAGATGTCGGCGGCGCGGTGCGCGGCCACGGCGTCGAGGAGGCCGAGGATCTCGTCGTCGTGCACGAGGCCGAGCGTCTCGCGCACCAGCTCCTCGGTCACGGCGCCGGTCCCGAGCGAGAGCACCTGGTCGGTGAGCGAGAGCGCGTCGCGCATCGAGCCGTCGGCGGCGCGCGAGAGCATCGCCAGCGCTTCCGGCTCGGTGGTCACCTTCTCGGATTTCAGGACGGCCTCGAGGCGTTCGCGGACGTCGGCGGGGGCCATGCGACGCAGGTCGAACCGCTGCACGCGCGAAAGGATGGGCGCGGCCGTGTTGGCGATGCGCTGCGGCTCGGTGGTGGCGAACACGAACACCACGCGCGGCGGCGGCTCCTCGATCACCTTCAGGAGGGCGTTCCACGCCTCCTTGGTGAGCATGTGCGCCTCGTCGATGATGTACACCTTGTACCGGTCGTCGCCGGTGGGGGCGTACATCGCGCGCTCGCGCAGGTCGCGGGCGTCGTCCACGCCCCGGTTGCTCGCCGCGTCGATCTCCACCACGTCGAGCGACGCCGCGCCGGCCCAGATGCGCTCGCAGCTCGGGCACTCGCCGCAGGGCTCACGGTCCTTGCGGCGCTTCTCGCAGTTGAGCGACA
>JAYEKC010000264.1:0-3184 GCA_034716715.1 Gemmatimonadota bacterium
GGCCAGCAGGTTGCCGGCGTTGCGATACGCCCGTCGCGCACCGCGTGGGTCGCCGGCTGCGGCGAGCGCCGCGCCCAACGCCAGGTGGGCGACGACGAACGCGGGGTCGCAATACAGTGCACGCCGCGCCGCATCGGCCGCGTCGCGCGGATGCCCGGCCTCGACGAGCAGCACGGAGTGCAGGTACAACAGCTCGGCGGCGTCGGGATGGCGCTCGAGCGCCGCCATGCAGTGCCGCGCGGCCGCTTCGAGGGCCCCCGAGTTGGCGTGTGCCCTGACGAGCAGCACACAGGCGCGGGTGTGCGCGGCGGCGTCGGGCGCACCGGGAGTCCGCTCCACCAGCGTGTGGGCCAGGGCAACCGCATCGTCGTATCGGCGCGCGGCGTACAGTGCCTCGAGGTGCGGCAGGCCCTGCGGAGCCGCGGCCGCGGGCTTTGGCGCGGGCGCAGAACGGCGCGCCCGCGGCGCCGGCGGAACGGTCCGTACCGCGCCGCTGACTGCCGTTCGCGCGCGGGCTGGCTGCGGCGCGCGCGCGGGGCGATACACGATTCCGGCCGGCGTCACGACGGTTTCGCATTCCACGAGGTCGTTGATCATCGGGTCCGCGACGCCCATCACCAGCCATCCGCCCGGCGCCAGCGACGCCACCAGCCGCCGGGCCACCTCGGCGACGCCCGCGCGATCGAAGTAGATGAGCACGTTGCGGCACACGATCACGTCCATCCCCCAGATGCGGTGCTCGAGGGAGGGGTACACGGATTGGCCGAGGTTGAGGTACCCGAAATCCACCAGCTGCCGCACGGCGTCGTCCACGCGCCATGTGCGTCCTTCGTCGTGGAAATGGCGCGCCTTGACGTCGTCGGGCACGGCCCGCAACGACCACGGCCCGTACCGCGCGCGGCGGGCCACGGCGAGCGCGCGGCGCGACACGTCGGTGGCGACGACTTCGGTGCGATTGCCGAGGCCGGCGTCGATGCACAGCATCGCCAGGGAGTACGCCTCTTCACCGGTGGCGCAGCCGGCGCTCCAGAGTCGCAGGCGACGATCCGGTGCGGCCGCGGCAACGGAGGGGAGGATCGTCCGACCGATCACGTCGAGCTGCTCGGGATGGCGCAGGAAGTAGGTCTCGCCAACCACGATGTCGGCGATCAGGTCGTCGAGCAGGTCGGCGTCGGTCTCGAGGCGCTCCAGATACCGGACGGGGTCGCCGTGCGCCGATCGCGCGTGTGCCTGCGCGAGGCCATCGGCGAGGGTCGCGCGCCGGGGCGGGGGGAATACGAGGCCCGCCCGGTCGCGCACGATGGCGGCGGCCCGCTCGACGAGGGCGGTCGGGAATGCATGGGTTCGCGCCGAGGGCGTCACGGCCCGCGGCCGCTGGCCGGGGCGCCGGCGGCCGCCGGCACGTGCGTCGCGTCGAGGGCGGCATCGAGCTGCACCGCTTCGTCGTGCGCGAGGAACGTGGCCAGGTCGTGGATCACGAGGACGCCGTCGGGCAGCCGCGCGATTCCTGCGACGTGCTTCGCGTCCGGCGCGGCGCGTTGCGCAGGCTCGATCAGGTCGGCCGCAACCGTCACCAGCTCGTCCGCCTCGTCCACGCGAAGCGCCACGGTGCGGGGTGCGGCGGTGGCCACGATGAAATGCTGATCCGCGCGCAAAGGTACGCTTGCGAGGCTGAACCGCCGGCGGATGTCGAGAACGGCGGCGATGGTGCCGCGGTGATTGATGACGCCCTCGACCACGGGTGGAGCGGCGGGCAGGGGGGCAATCGCCACGGCGCGGACAACCTCGCGCACGTCCTGGGCCGCCAAGGCAAACCGGGCGGCGCCGAGGCGAAACCGCAGTAACCGGACTACAGGAGCTTCATCGGGGGGCACTCTCAGAACATTGTGCAACCTTGTGGCATTCGCTAGACCGATTTCGGTCAGGGGCGATGGAGGTGAGCGGTAAGGGGGGGTGAGGGGTGAGGGGCGTGGTGAGGACGTGGGCTGTCAGCTAACGGCAGCGAGCTCCGCCGGGTGCCTGACTCCCCGGCCCGCCCCTGCATCACCCGCAGTTCCCGCCATTCCCGCCGTTACCCTCCCCGCTCCCCGCTGCCCGCCGTTCCCCGTCCAGTACGTCGGCTCCGCGTCGGCGGAGCGCGTGTTCGAGCCCGTCGGTCACCGCGCGCAGTTGCTGCTCACGGACATCGTGCTGCCCGACGGCAATGGCCGCGAACTGGCCGAACGGCTGCGCGCGCGGCGGCCTGGGCTGCCGTTCACGGCGGAGGAACTGGCCCGGAGGGTGCGAGAAGTGCTCGGCGGTGAGGGGCGCGGGTGACTCCGGGGTAGGAGCGCTGGCCCAAGGCGCCAGTGCGCCGCGGCCTCACACAAGTTCTTGTGTGAGGGCGGTGCGGAAGGCAATCGACAGCGGCCGCACACAAGTTCTTGTGTGAGGGCGGTGCGGAAGACGATGGCCGGCCGCGCCTAGTACTTCGGCTCCGCGTCGCCCGCGATCACTCCGCCCGCAAAGCCGGCCGCCCGGCGCTGCCTGGCGTTCGGCATCCCGCTGTACAGGTAGTCGCCGTGGCCCACGCCGTCCGAGTCCGGGATCTGCCGCGCGAGCACGTTCGCCGGAATCGCCGCGAACCGCCCCGGGCGCGGGCCGTGGTACCCGAGCGCGAGCCCGCTCACGTCCTTCCAGAAGAAGAGGAACGCCTGCACCAGGTCGCCCAGCGGGTACGCGAGGCGCAGCACGAGGTCGGAGCGCGAGGCGAGCGACGCCACCCGCGCGGCGCGTTCCACCACGCCGCGGTACACGGGTGGTTCGCTCACGCTGAAATCGTCCACCGCCGCGGCCATCACGCACACCTGGCCGAACGTGTACGCGCCGCGGGGCAGGCGCCTCATCGTCTCGAACGCCACGCGCGCGCCCATCGAGTGCGTCACGAAGTCGAACGTGGCGCCGCCCGGAATCCACGTCTCGATGAAGTCCGCGAGCGCGGCCGCGGTGTCGTCGGCGTCGTTGCCCTCGAGCGGGTAGCCCAGCGGGCCCGCCCAGCTGTCGCCCGGCCACGTAACCGCCACCATCGCGCGGCTCCCATCGCCACCACCTCCGCCGTGCGCCGCGAGCCCTTCGGCGAACGCGTGCAGCTTGGCCCGCCCCGACGCGCGGTTCACGTTGAACCCGTGGATGACGAACGTCACGT
>JAYEKC010000265.1:0-3179 GCA_034716715.1 Gemmatimonadota bacterium
CTTGCCGAAGACGGTCGTGTAGTTGGCATTCGCGCTGCTCGACTTGCGCACCTTGCCCGTTGCCGGGTCGTGGCCCGGCGGCAGCGCATGCCATTTTTCCACGTTCTCGCCCGCCGGGAACCCCTTCCCCTTCTGCGTGACGACGTGGACCAGGATGGTGCCCTTCATGCCGCGTACGGCACGGAAGGTCTCGGCCATCTGGGCGATGTCGTGCCCGTCGATCGGCCCGAAATAGCGGAACCCGAGCTCCTCGAAGAGCACGCCGGGCGTGAGGAACGCCTTGAGGCTTTCCTCCCACTTGTGCAGCAGCCGCTCGGCGTCCTTGAACGGGCCCGGCGCCTGTCGCGCCAGGTCGCCGATCTTCTGCCGGATGCGGTTGTAGAGCGAGTTGCGCTGCACCGACGTCAGGTACTTGTGCATCGCGCCGACGTTCGGGGCGATGGACATCTCGTTGTCGTTCAGCACCACGATCATGTCGCGGTGCGAAGCGCCGGCGTTGTTGAGGCCCTCGTACGCGAGGCCGCTGCCCAGCGACCCGTCGCCGATGATGGCCACCACCTTGAAGTCCTCGCCCCTCAGGTCGCGGGCAACCGCCATCCCGTAGGCGGCGGAGATCGACGTGGCGGCGTGCCCGGCCCCGAAGGTGTCGTACTCGCTCTCGGTCCGCTTGAGGAACCCGGAGAGGCCGCCCTCCTGGCGGAGCGTCGACATCCGGCCGGCGCGCCCGGTGAGCACCTTGTGCGGATAGCCCTGGTGGCCGACGTCCCACACGAGCTGGTCGCGCGGCGTGTCGAACACATGGTGCAGCGCCACCGTGAGTTCCACCACGCCAAGGCCGGCGCCGATGTGCCCGCCGGTGGTGGAGCACGTTTCGATGAGGAACGCGCGCACCTCGGCGGCGAGCGCAACCAGCTGCTCCGGACCGAGCCCCTTGAGGTCGGCGGGAGACTGGATCGAGTCGAGGAGCGGGAAGGCAGACATGGCAGGAGTGCCGTAATCTCGCGCAATTCGCGCCAAAACGCCTACGACGGACGGGCCACGGCGTAGCGGGCCAGGTACTCGAGGTCCGGCGCGGCAATTCCCGCGGCACGGAGCGCCTCGCAGGCGTCCTCCGCGAGGGCCGACGCCCGGGCACGCGCCTCGTCCAGCCCGAGCGCCGCGGGGTACGTGCTCTTGCCGTGCGACGCATCCTTGCCGGCGGTCTTGCCGAGCTGGGTGGTGGTCGCGGTGACGTCGAGGACGTCGTCCGCGATCTGGAAGGCCAGCCCCACGGCGTCCCCGAAGGTGCCGAGGGCATCCATCGTCCTGGGAGGCGCACCGGCCGCCAGTCCGCCAATCCGGACCGCTGCCGCGATGAGGGCGCCCGTCTTCATGCGATGGACGCGCTCGAGCGCCACCACGTCCAGCGCGCGCCCCTCGGCCAGGAGGTCGAGCAACTGGCCGCCAATCATTCCGCCGGCGCCGGCGGCACGCATGAGCGTGCGAACCACCTCGCCGCGGGCCGCGGCGTCGAGCCCCAGCGCGGCGGCCGCCTCCGCGGCCGCCCGCGCCGCGAGCGGCACCATCGCCACGCCCGCGGCCGTTGCCGCGACCACCCCGTGCTGGCGGTGCACGGTGGGCCGCCCCCGCCGCACGTCGTCGTCGTCCATGCACGGCAGGTCGTCGTGCACGAGGGAGTACGCGTGCACGGCCTCCACCGACGCGGCGAGCGCGCTGGCGTCGCGCTGCCCGCCGCACGCCCGGTACGCCGCCAGCAGCAGCACGGCGCGCAGCCGCTTCCCGGCGCCGAGCAGCGCGTACCGCACGGCGGCTGCGATGCGCGGATCCAACCGCTCGTCCGCCCGCTCGGCGAGCACCGCCAGCGCCTCCGCGACGGCCGCGCGTTCGGCGGCGAAGCGCGAGCCGTCGCGCTCAGTCGTCGTCATCGGACGCCAGGGGAACGCCGTCGCTTGGGCCCAACGAACCGTCGGCGCGCTGGACGAGTTCGCGCAGCCGCCCGTCCGCCGCCTCGAGCGTCTCGCCCGCTGCCCGCAGCCGCGCGATCCCCTCCTCGAAGAGCTGCAGCGCGCGGTGGAGCGGGAGGTCGGCCCGGTCCAGCGCCTCGGCGATCTCCTCGAGGCGGGCGAGGTGCTGCTCGAACGACGGCTGCGTCACGACGGCGTGCCCGGGCGAACGCCCTCGGTGGCGGCGTCCACGCGGCCGTCCACCAGCACCAGCTCGAACCGGGCCCCGGCGACGTACTGCGCGACCCGCGACAGCGTCGCCCCGTCGGCACCCCGCGGGAGCGCGTACCCGCGCTCCAGCGTGGCCAGCGGAGAGAGGGCGTTGACACGTCCCGCGACGCCGCGCAGCCGCTCGCGGCCACGGGCCACCGCGCGCTCCCCGTGCGCCCGCAGCTCCCGCGCTGCACGCGCGACGCCGGCGCGGCCGTCGCGCACCCGCCGCGTGAGCGACGCCGCCATGCCGGCCGACAGCGCCGCCAGGTCGCGGCGCAGGTCGGCGAGCACCGGCGCGACGAGTTCCGCGGCAGCGCTCGGGGTGGCCGCGCGCGCGTCGGCCACGAGGTCGGCGATGGTGAGGTCCACCTCATGCCCCACCGCGCTCACGGTCGGGATCGGGCAGGCGGCGATGGCGCGCGCGACCTTCTCGTCGTTGAACGCCCAGAGGTCCTCGCGCGACCCGCCGCCCCGGCCCACGATGAGCACGTCCGCGCCGCCCCAGCGACCCGCGCGCCGCAGCGCGCGCACCAGCGAGGCCGGGGCCGCCTCCCCCTGCACCGCCGCCGGGATGACCACCACGTCGATGGTCGGGTTGCGCCGCGCGATGACCGAGATGATATCGTGCATCGCGGCGCCGTCGACGCTGGTCACCACGCCCACCACCCGCGGGAATCGCGGGATGGGGCGCTTGCGCGCCGCGTCGAGCAGGCCATCGGCTTCCAGCGCCGCCTTCACCTTCTCGAGCGCCTTGCGCCAGAGACCCTCGCCCTCGGCCTCCATCACGCGGACCACGAACTGCACGCGGGCGCGCGCGGCCCACATCGTCAGCTGTCCGAACGCCACCACCTGCATGCCGTCGTCGGGCGGAGCGGGAAACCGGGCCTGGTCGCGCGACCAGACCACGCAATCCACCGCCGCGGTCCGGTCCTTGAGCGTGAAGTACCAGTGCCCGTTCCGGTG
>JAYEKC010000266.1:0-3178 GCA_034716715.1 Gemmatimonadota bacterium
GACCCCCCGTGGAATCAGGCGCCACGGGCGGCGCACCGCCGCCCGCGCCCGGCGGGCCTCCGGCGGCACCGGGAAATCCGCCGCCACCCGCAAATCCGCCCCCGCCCCCGCCGAAGATCCCGGTGAGCAGCGAGAGGAAGCGCGCGTTGGCGCGCGGCTCGAGGATCACGGTGTACCGGCCCGGCTCGATCGCCTTCGCCTTCCGGCTCTTCAGCGCCTTGTTCGCCGCGACTTCGGTGAGCTTCTTCGCGTCGATCATGGCCGGGTCCTTGATGCCCATCGTTCCCGACCAGCCCGACCCGGTGCCGTCGGCCATGCGGCAGGTGAGGATGAAGCCGATGTCGGCCGTCCGATAGTAATTGAAGAGGCCCCTCGAGTTGGCGTTGCAGGTGGCGATGTCGTTCTTGGGGATGAACCCCGCGCCGAGCACGCCCATCTTCTGCGCCATGTCGATCGAGTCGCGCACCATCCGCGCACGCTCGGCCGGGCCGTAGCCGATGCCCGCGGGCAGCGCGCCGTCCATCGCGATGTACTCCTGCGCGCCGAGCAGCGCCGGGAGACTGCGCGAGTCCTCGGCCTCATCGGCGTCCTTCACCGCCTCGTCCACCGCCTTCTTCAGACCGGCGTCCGTCCAGTCGCGCGTGCTCCCCGTGCCCACCTTCTGGCCCTTGCGCACGGTGACTGTCGCGTTGCGGTCGTACTGGATGAGGTTCGTCGTGATGGACGAGTTGGCCCAGCGCGTACCGCTGCGCTCGCCGGCCGTGATGAAGACTTCGGCGGCGTCGGATGCGCCCGACGCCATGTCGAGCAGCTTGTCGGCGACGCGCTTGGCTTCGTCTCTGGTGATCATCAGGGGGAGGTGATGGAATGACGAACGATACCCGACGGGCACGGCGTCCGCAGCCGTGGCACACCCCGGAATTACGGATGGCGGCGGCGCCGCGCTGACGCTCGCGCGCGCGCGGCACGCCCACGCCGCGCGCCCTCGCCGCCCTCGCCCCGCATTGCCGTCAGGGCAGCGAGCGCCGGCGGCGGAGGTACCACTCGCCCGAAAGCGCGAGGGTGAACGCGACCAGCCACCACGGCGAGCGCATCGGATGCCCCGGACGCGCCCGCGCCGGCAGTTGCACCGCGCCGGCGATCCGCGCGCCGAGTCCGCCGAGTTCGCCCTCGGCGATAACGGCGCCGCCGCGCGACGCCACCCAGGCAGCGACGGCGTCCGCGCGCTCGCCCGCCGGCGCCGCGGCATCGCGCCGAACCACGAGCGGGACTTCGGCCGTGGCGCCCGACGCCGTCACACGGATACGGTACGCGCCTTGCGCGGTGGGTTCGGCGGGCGCCCGCAGCGTCGCGACCCCCTGCCCCGGCGACGCGCCGGGCAGCACGCGCAACGGAACGGCCGGCGCGCCGGTCCCCAGCAGTTCGGCGCGAACCGACGCCGACGCCGCAACGGGGCCGTCCTGCGCGACGGCGGCCAGCGTGAGGTCGCGGAGCGTCACGCTCACCCGCACGCGCTCGCCGGGGCGGGCCACGGCCGGCTCCGCGCGCACCTCGAGCGGCGGCAGCGCGCGCGCCGCCTCCCGCGCCAGCAGCGTGCGCCAGAACTCGTCGAAGCGCGACCGCGACGCATCGCGAAAGCGCCACGCGTCGAGCGCGCCGCTCACCACCACGCGGCCCGCGCCGTTCGGCGACGTCCACAGCACGGGGCGCCGGGCGGAGTCGCCACGCACGGACGCCACCGCGGTCACCACGGGCTCCGCGCCCGGCTCGAGCGCGGCCGGCCACGCGAACTCGGCGGCCACGAGTTCCGGCGGACCGGTGTGGTCGGCGCCGGCGAACGTGATCGCCACGGGGCCGCCGGCCTCCCGAAGGCCGCCGCCCGCGGACGGCAGCCCGGCGAGGCGCGCCGCGGGCCCGGCATCGGCATCGTCGAGGAGGAGGACCACCGACCCGCCCCGGCGGCGGGTGAAGTCGTCGAGCGCGGCCACCTCGCGCGCGTCGAGCGCCTGCGGCGCGCCGACGACAATCAGGTCGTACGCGTCGCCGGCAGTGGCCAGCCGCCCGGCCGACGCGGTGGCGCTCGCCACGCCGCTCGACGTCGCGATCCGGCTCGCCACGCGGAACCGCGTGTCGCGCTCCAGCGCGCGCCGCACGAACGTGGACATCCACGACGGCCGCGCGTCGTGGAACAGGACGCGCCACGGCGTGGGCTCCACGTTTACGGCGACGTCGGCCGCGGCCGGCGGCACGGCCCCGCCAGCCGTGGCCTCCACGCGGATCGGCACCGCCCCCGGGGCCGGAGCCGGCGCGGCGAGCGTGAACGTCATTCGCTCATCGTCCGACGCCGCGCGGCGCGTGAGACGGTCGACCGCCACGTCGCCCGCGCGCGCCGTGAACGTCACCTCGCGCCCCGCCGCACCCCGCACGCGCGCCGACACGTCCACCGGCACGACGGCATCCGTGCCGGCCCGCCGCGGCGCAACGACGCGCTCGAACGTCACGCCAGCGGCCGCCACGGCGAACGCCGGGCCGCGCCACTCCATCGCCGCCGCCGGCAGCGGTCCGTCGGCCACGACGAGCGCGTCGGCCCCGGGCCAGAACCCGGCGACGACGTCGAACTGGCCGGCAAGCGCCGCGCGCACGCGCGCAGCGAGCGGCCCGTCGCCAGTCACCGACACGGTGGCACGATCGGCCTGCTGGCGGACGAACACCGGATCAACGAACGCAAGCACGGCAATCGCGATGGCCGCGTTGCGCAAAGCGACGCGCACGGCGCGTGTCATGGGTTCCCCCGCCGCCCTCTCAGGGCGTCCACGAGGCGCCCGCGCACGCCGGCCAGCACCGGTGATGCGTCCGCCGCGCCCGCGCGCACGAGGGGCGCGCGCAATGCCGCCGCGAGCGCGATCGTGGCGTCGTCGAGCACGCGCCGCGCGCCGGCCGTGTCGCCGCGAGCGGCGAAGGCGGCCGCCCGGGTGAACGCCGCGGCCGCGTCCTGCAGCGGCCTGGAGGCGGGATCGGCGCGCAGCGTGCGCTCGGCCAGCAGGGACAGCTCGCGCTGGCGCATGGTGCCGGTGGTCCCCGCGCTGCCCGCAGTGCGTGCGACGGCGGCGGCCTCCGCCAGCACGTCGCGCAGCGCAACTGTGCCGGCGGGCGCCACGGCATCCGCCACTGCACGCGG
>JAYEKC010000267.1:0-3176 GCA_034716715.1 Gemmatimonadota bacterium
GCGCGGCGGGGCGGCGGCCGGCGGGCGCGGCGGAGGGCGTGGCGGCCAGGCCGGCGCGACAGGGCGAGGTGCGGCCGGCCCGGCCGCCGTGCCGTCCATACTCGTGCATCGCGCGATGCTCGACCAGCTGCGGAACGACGGCCAGGGCGTGGAGATCCGGCTCAACCAGGAGGTGTTCGACGCGCCCTCCGTCAACATCATCGGCGTGGTGCGCGGCACGGACCCGAAGCTGCGCGACGAGTACGTGGTGTTCAGCTCGCACCAGGACCACGACGGCGTGCGCTTCCCGATGGAGGGCGACTCCATCTGGAACGGCGCTGACGACAACGCGAGCACCAGCGCCGCCGTCCTCGCCGCCGCGCGCGCGTTCGCGAAGCAGCCGGCGAAGCGCTCGGCGCTGTTCATCTTCCACGGCGCGGAGGAGCGCGGGCTCCTCGGCTCGCTCTGGCACGTGGCGCATCCCGTGGTGCCGCTCTCGCAGATGGTGGCGGTGCTCAACGGCGACATGATGGGCCGCAACAATCCCGATACCGCCTCCATCCTCGGCGTCCAGCCGCCGCACCGGAATTCCACGGCGCTCGTGCAGGTGGCCCTCGAGGCCAACAGCCGCACGGGGAAGTTCGCGCTCGACTCCATCTGGGATCGCCCGACGCACCCCGAGGGCTGGTACTTCCGGAGCGACCACCTGCCGTACGCCCGCGCCGGCGTCCCGGCCCTCATGTACTCCACGAACCTGCATGGGGATTACCACACCGCGCGCGACAACCCCGACCGCATCAATTATCCGAAGCTCACGCGAATGACCCAGTGGATGTACCTCACCGGCTGGATCGTCGCGAACGCGAAGGACCGGCCGGGACTCGATCCCGGCTTCCGCCTCGAGCGATAGACCCGGCGCCCGGCCCCGCGGCAAACATCCTGCATCCGTAGCCCGCCAACACCATGCCTTCTCACCTCGCCGATCCCGACAACAATCCCTCGTTCACCCGCGGCCTTTTTCTCGGGGAGCTGCGCGAGGACCTGCTCCACCCGTTCCCTGCGCCGGACAAGGACACGAAGGAAAGCCTCGCGGCGATCCTCGACTCCTTCCGTGAGTTCGCGAAGGAGAAGATCGACCCGGTGAAGCACGACCACGACGGCCGGTTCACCGACGACGTCCGCGCCGGGATGGCCGAGCTCGGACTGATGGGCCTCAACATCCCCGAGGAGTACGGCGGCTTCGGCGCCAACGCGATCGTCGCCAACCGCGTGTTCGGCGAGATCGGCGCCGTGGACCCGGCGCTCGCCGTGTACTTCGGCGCGCACCAGTCCATCGGATGCAAGGGCATCACGCTCTTCGGCACGGACGACCAGAAGAAGCGCTGGCTCACCAAATGCGCCACGGGCGAGCGCATCGCCGCCTTCTGCCTCACCGAGCCCGGCTCCGGTTCCGACGCGCAGGCGATGCGCACCACCGCCGTGCCGAGCGCCGACGGCAGCCACTACGTGCTCAACGGCACCAAGATCTGGATCTCGAACGCCGGCTACGCGGGCGTGTTCACGGTGTTCGCCAAGGTGCCCGTCGAGATCGACGGCAGGAAAAAGGAGCGCGTCACCGCGTTCATCGTGGACGCCCACGCGCCCGGCGTCTCGCTCGGCAAGCTCGAGGAGAAGATGGGCATCAAGGCGAGCGACACCCGCGCCGTGTCGTTCGAGAACGTGAAGGTGCCCGTGGACGACCGGCTCGGCGACGTGGGCCACGGGTTCAAGATCGCGCTCGAGGTGCTCAACTCCGGGCGGCTCGGGCTCGCGGCGGCGTCCACGCGCGGCGCGCAGCGCATCATGGAAATCGCGTTGGCGTACGCGAAGCAGCGCGAGCAGTTCGGGCGGCCGATCGGCTCGTTCGAGATGATCCAGCGCAAGTTCGCATCGCTGGCCGTGGACGTGTACGCGTCCGACGCCGCGTGGATGGTGGCGGCCGGGATGATGGACCGCGGCGGCGTGGACTTCTCGCTCGAGACCGCGGCGTGCAAGGTGTTCGGCTCCGAGCTCGTGTTCCGCGCGTCGAACGAGGCGCTGCAGGTGGCCGGCGGGGTGGGCTACTCCAAGGAGGCCCCGTACGAGCAGGCGGTGCGCGACGCGCGCATCAACCTCATCTTCGAGGGCACCAACGAGATCCAGCGCGTGCTCATCGCGCTCTCGGGGCTCCAGCAGCCGGGCGAGGAACTGAAGGCGCTCGGCGACGCCATCAAGGACCCCATCAACTCGATTGGCGCCATCTCGAGCTACGTGCGTGGGCGCGCGCGCAAGCAGTTCGTCAAGCCCGACTTCGGCCGCGTGCATCCGGCGCTGGCCGCCGAGGCGGCGATGGTGGCCGAGAACATCCACGACCTCGCGCTCGGCGTGGAGCGCGCGCTGTTCCGCCACGGCAAGGGCATCATCGAGCGCCAGTTCGACCAGGAACGCATGGCCAACGCGGCGATCGACATCTACGTGTCGTGCGCCACGCTCGTGCGCGCCTCATGGGCCATCGAGCAGGCGGGCGGGGTGAACAAGGCCGAGGCGGACCTCGACCACGCCAAGCTGTTCGTGCCGGCGGCGGCGCGACGCGCGCGACGGGCGATCCGGGCCATTGACCGCAACCAGGACGCGCGCATGAAAGGCATCGCCGAGCGAGCGATGGCGTCGGGCGTCCTGACGGTGCCCGTGCCCACCGACGCCTAGGCCAGCGACACCTCGGGCCGCAGCTTCTTGTAGGCGGCCATCGCGTTCCGCATTGCGAGCAGGGCCGACGCCGCGAGCTCGTATTCGAGCGCGAGCGAGTTGAGTTTTTCCGTGTCGTGCTTGCCCAGCTTTGCCGACGCGGCGTCGCAATCGGCGTGGCGGCGGCCGTAGTCGCGGGCGGCGTGCCACAGGGCATTCGCCGCGTGCCAGTACGCATCGTCGTGCGCGCCCTTCCCCCCCGCGGCCGACGCCTCGTACAGCTCGGCGCGCGCCTTGAGGTGCTTGTGGCTCACGTCACGCAACTCCGTGGCCTCCTGCATCTCCGAGTGGTGGGCCCCCTTCTCGTTGATCTTCACCACCCGTTCGTGCTGCCGGGCGGCTTCCGACGCGGCCCGGTAGAGGGCGTCGGCCGCCGCCTCCAGCGGCACTGGCATTCCGGCACTGTCCCGCGTGGCGGGGGTCTTTCCCGGCGT
>JAYEKC010000268.1:0-4748 GCA_034716715.1 Gemmatimonadota bacterium
GTGCCGTCCGCTCGTCCGTGACCACTAGACCACGTTATACTCCCCGGCGCCGAACTCCCGCCAGCGGAGCGGCGCGATGTCCACGGTGTGCGCGGCGCCGTCGAGAATCTCCTCGGCCACCGCGAGGCCGGCGGACGGGCCGTGCATCAGCCCGTGGCCGCTGAATCCCGTGCATGCGAAGAGGTTCTCCGCGTGCGGGAGTCGCCCGATGATGGGCTGGTCGTCGGGCGTGACTTCATACAGGCCCGCCCACTCATGCGCGATGGCCGAATCGGCGAGCAGCGGAAGCCGGTCCATCGCCGCCTCGAGGTGCCGTTCGCGCCACGCCTCGTCCACCGACGTGTCGAACCCCGGCGGCTCGTCGTGGTTCGACATCCCCGTGAGGATCGCGCCGCCCTCGTAATGGAAGTAGAGCGACTTCGAGAAGTCGATCACGAACGGGAATGCCTTCGTGATGCCGGCGATGGGCGCGGTGACCGCGATCTGGCGGCGGATCGGTACGACCGGCACGTCCGCGCCTATCGAACGGCCCACCTCGCCTGACCAGGGGCCCCCCGCGAGCAGGAACGTGCCGCCGCTCACGTCGCCGGCGTTGGTGCGCAGGGCCTCGATCGCGCCGCCCTTCGCGCGGGCGCCGGTGACGCGGACGCCGCTCCGCAGCGTCGCGCCCGCGCGGGAGGCACCGCGCACGTAGCCCTGCAGGATGCCGTTCGGGTCCACGAGGCCGTCCTTCTGGTAGAACGTGCCCGCGATGATGCCGTCGAGATTGACCTGCGGCGCCATTTTCGCCACGTCGTCCGGCGTCAGCCATTCGGTCATCACGCCGTGCGCGTGCTGCAGCTCGACGTTCTTCCGGAATACCGCAACGTCCTGCTCCTTGTCGAGCAGGAAGAGGTAGCCGCACGGGTTGTAGCCGATGGGCTGCTCGAAATCGTCCTCGAACCGCTCGAGCATTGCGAGACTCTGCCTCGAGAGCTCGATGTTCACGGCCGTCGAGAACTGATGCCGGAATCCGCCGGCGTTGAGCGCCGTGGAGCCGGTGCCGAACATCTGCTCCGCTTCCAGCACGGTCACGCGGGTACCGCGCGAGGCCAGATGGTACGCGGCGCTCATTCCCATCACGCCGCCGCCGATGATCACGACGTCGGCGGTGCGCCCAGGGTGCGCGGGAGTGGACATGGACGGGAAATGTGACCGCGGAGCAGGGCACACGTGAGCCCCCGGCGCCGTGCAGGGCGCGCAGCGCGGCGCGGTGAGCCCCCGGCGCCGTTATCGTTCGCCCGTGGCCACCGTGTCCATCGTCAACGTCGGGTACCGCTCGACCAACTTCTGGGTGCTGAGTGCCGGACGGTCACGCCTGCTCGTGGACCTCGGCTGGCCCGGCCTGTTCGGCGCGCTGGAAGCCGAACTCAAGCGGAAGGACATCGGCGTGAAGGAGATCGGCCACGGATTTGCCACGCACTACCACATGGACCACGCGGGCGCGGCGCAGGACCTCAAGGACCGCGGGATGCGGCTCATCGTGACGCCCGAGCAGGTGCCGCACATCGCGGCGATGAAGCAGTGGATGAAGCCCGGGGATCGCTACACCGAAATCCGGCTCGACGACAACGTCGTCGTGCCCGTCGCCGACAGCCGGGCGTTCCTGAAGGGGCTCGGGTTCGACGGACAGCTCGTGCACACGCCCGGACACTCGGACGACAGCGTGTCGCTGCTGCTCGACTCGGGCGAGGCGTTCACCGGCGACCTGACGCACCCGTCGCTCGTCACCGGGGAGACGGCCGACCTGGTGCACGCGAGCTGGGCGCGGCTGCGGGCGCTCGGCGCGACGACAGTGCACGCCGGGCACGGCCCGGTGCGACCCATCGCCGGCTGAGCTACGTTTCACCCCGCGCGCCCATAGCTCAATTGGATAGAGCTTTTGACTTCGGATCAAAAGGTTGGGGGTTCGAGTCCCTCTGGGCGCATTCGGGGCCGGTTGTCATCGTGGTGTAAGCTTGACCGCCCGATAGTACGGGGTTTCGCAGGGCTACGCCCCGACACCCCCGAGGACCTCATGCCAGCGTTTGCCATCCGGCGCACCCTTCGCGCCGCGGCGTCCCTCGTCGCGCTCCTTCCCTCCGCCCTCCTCGCCCAGCAGTTCAAGGTCGAAAAGGCCAACATCGGCGGTGAGGGCGGCACCGACTACGTCTCCGTCGACAACACCACCGGCCGCGTGTACGTCTCGCGTGCCACCCACGTGATGGTCGTGGACGGCGCCACGATGAAGGTGGTGTGCGACATCCCCGACACGCCGCGCATGCACGGCGTGGGCATCTCGCAGAAGGCCGGCCGCGGCTTCACCACGAACGCTGGCGACTCCACCGTCACGGTGTTCGCCCTCAAGGACTGCTCGTTCATCAGGAAGATCAAGGTCGCGAGCGGCGGGCTCGACGGCATCATGTACGACGCCGCCGACGACCGGATCGTCCTCACGAACCACAGCCGGCCCACGGGCACCGTCACGGTGATCGACCCGAATGCCATGGAAGTGGTCGGGACCGTGGAGCTCGAGGACATCGCGCCCGAGGGCGCTGCGGCCGACGGCAACGGCCACCTCTTTGTGAACAACGAAGGCAAGAGCACCATCCAGGTGGTGGACCTCAAGACGATGAAGACGACGGCGTCGTGGCCGCTCGCCCCGTGCGAAGGCCCGACCGGCATCGCCTACGACAAGGCCACGAACCGCATCTTCTCCGGGTGCAGCAACACGTCGGTCGTCGTGGACGCGTCGTCCGGGAAGGTCGTGGCCCAGATCGCCAACGGCGCCGGCGTGGACGCGCTCGGCTGGGACGCGGCAAAGAAGCTCATCTACATCCCGGCGGGGCGCGCGGGGAACGTGACCGTGGTGCACCAGGACTCGCCGGACAAATACAGCGTGGTCGCCACCGTGGAAACCGTCCCGGGAGCCAAGACCATCTGCGTGGACGACAAGACGCACGCCGTGTACCTGTTCCAGCCCGAGTACGGCCCGGCGCCGGCGCCGGACCCCAACGCCCCACCGCCGGCTGCCGGCCGCGGGGGACGCGGTGGTCCGCGCGGCCCGATGGTCGCGGCCTGGTTCATCAAGATCACGCAGTAGCATCCGGCGCATGACGGCGACGCCCGGCCCTTCGGCCGGGCGTCGCGCGCTTCCGGGCCGTACCGTACGTTTGGGGCGACGCATCCAGTACGCCCCCGCCGTCCGGAGACCCGCCGTCATGTCCCGTCCCGTTCGCTCCATCGCGTGCGTCGCCGCCGCGAGCCTGATTGCTGCCACCGCCGCCACCGCGGGCGCGCAGGCCACGGAGATCAAATTCGACGCCACCGCCGACTTCCTGAAGCCGCCGGCCGGCCTCTCGTTCGGCGAGGTCACGGGTGTCGCCATCAACCGCGCGACGCGCCACGTCTACGTCTTCCAGCGGACGAGCCAGCGCAGCACCGTGCACGGCGCGACGGCCGCGCAGCTCTGGGAGTTCGGGCCGGACGGCACGTTCATCCGCGAGATCGGCAAGGACAACTACGGTTTCGCCTTCGCGCACACGGTCCAGGTGGACAAGGATGGCAACATCTGGACCAGCGACGAAGGGACGAACATGATCGTGAAATTCAGTCCCGCGGGCAGAGTGCTGCTGGTGCTCGGCCGCCGCGACGAGGCCGTGGAGCCGCCGGCCGAGCCTGCGCCGGGCACGCGGCCCGTGCCCCGGTGGGGCGGATTCAACCGCCCGACCGACGTCACGTGGGACCTCGAGGGCAACATCTTCGTCTCGGACGGCTACAACAACTCGCGCGTGGTGAAGATCAGTCCCGACGGCCGCTGGCTGAAGACGTGGGGCGAGTACGGCCGCGAGCCGGGCCAGTTCAACATCCTCCACACCATCGCCAGCGACGCCAAGGGTAACGTCTACGTCGGCGACCGATCGAACAACCGCATCCAGGTGTTCGACCACGACGGCAACCCGCTGCGCATCATCAAGATTGACGTGCCCTATGCGAAGGAGCCGAACGTGATGCTCGGCGCCATGCCGCGGCCGGGTGCGAACCCGCTGGCCGTGAACGGCGCGCCGTGGGCCATCTGCATTACGCCCCCCAACGCGCAGGGCACCCAATACCTGTACAGCGCCGACGCGGTGCCGGGCCGGATCTACAAGGTCACGCTCGACGGCAAGGTGCTCGGCGTGCTTGGCGACGGGGGCAAGAAGGTCGGCGAGTTTGGCTGGGTGCACCAGATCGCGTGCCCGTCGGAAAACGAGATCTATGTGGGCGAGATCCTGAACTGGCGCGTCCAGAAACTCACACTCCACCCGACGGCTGCCCAGCGCTGACCGCGGCCCGGGAGCTCCGCCTCTGCCGCCATTCGCTGGTGGCCGGTGCGGGGCTCGTCGCGTTAAAAACGGCCTAGGCGGTCGGGGCTTCGCCACCTGCCGGGAGCGTCACGCGGAACACGGTGCGGCCCGGTGCCGACTCGACGTCGATCTGGCCGGCGTTCCGCTCTACGAGCTGGCGGGTGATGTCGAGGCCGAGCCCGGTGCCCTTGCCGACCGGCTTGGTGGTGAAGAACGGATCGAAGATCCGTGAGCGCACGTCGTCCGCGATGCCGTGCCCGTCGTCGATGATCTCCACGACCACCTGGGAACCGGCGCGACGGGCTTCGACCGCCACGCGGCCGCCCTCGGCGATGGCGTCGAGGGCGTTGTCGAGGAGGTTCATCCACACCTGATTGAGCTCGC
>JAYEKC010000268.1:4758-16159 GCA_034716715.1 Gemmatimonadota bacterium
GCCGCCCACCGCCCGCACGGGCGGCACGTCGTCGGGGATCGCGACGGCGAGCGTCGCGGACCGGGCCTTCGCCTTGGAGCGGAGCACGGCGATCGTGTCGCCCACGCTCCGGCCGAGGTCCACGGGCTCTGGCGCCGCGGCGTGGTCCATGAACGTGAACCCCTTCACGGCCTTCACGAGGTCGTGGACGCGCGTGGCGGCGCGGCCCACGTCGCGCACCAGGCCGCGGGCCACGCATCCGCTCGCAATCCAGCGAACCGCGGGCGCAAGCCGCTCCCGGGCGAGAGAGGCCGCCAGCCCGTCGAGCGTCGCCGGGGTAAGGCCCGCGTCGGCCAATGGCAGCGCGATCGCCTCGTCCACGTCATGATCGAGGAGCCACGTCGTGAGTTCCTCCTCGCGGTCCGCGCGCTCGACAGGGGACAGCACGGTGTCGAGCGCGGTTGCCATGCACCGCTGCTGCAGGGCGTTGAGGGCGTCCGTCTCCTCGGGGACGAGTCCCGCCGCGCCGAGCGCGCGTGAAGCCCGATCCGATTCCATCAGGGCGTCGGCGAGCAGCGTGGCGCTGCGCGCGGCGGCTGCCGCCGGATTGTTGAGCTCGTGGGCGAGCCCGGCCGCGAGCTTGCCCAGCGACGCCATCTTCTCCACCTGCAGGTCATTCGTCTTGAAGAGGCGCGCCCGGTCGATCATCTCGTGCACCAGGACGGCGGTCACCGTCGGGCAGGCGATCGGCAGGGTGGGCACGAGGTGCCGCGGAACGTTGAGCGCGTCGACCGCCTCCTCGATCACCGTCTCGCCGATGGACGCTCCCATGCGCGAGTACGGGAGTTGGCCCGTGACGCCGCCACCCCGCCACTCGATGATCTTGCGTCGGACGCCGCCCTGGTTCCGGTAGTGGGCCACGTGGCCGCTGAGCAGGATGACGGTGCCGACCGTCAGGAACTCGCCGGGACGCCCGATCAGGGTGCCCGCGGTGAAGTGCTGCAACTCGCCGTGCTCGGCGAGCCACTCGAGCTCGGCGCGCGGCGCCGAGCCCAGCTTCTCGTGCGCCGCAAGCCGTGCGACCAGCGCCGGGTCGGCGGTCACGGCCTCGCGAGGGCCACGCGGATCTCGCGCACCTGCATCGCGTGCCGGCACTCGTGCCCGCCGATGAACGCGATCCATGCGTAGAGGTGCATCGGCCCGAACGTGCCGTGGTCGTGCGACACCCGGGCGAGCGCATACCCACTCCCGCTCGCGAGCACCTCGCGCGTGGCCGCGC
Organism: Gemmatimonadota bacterium; assembly: GCA_034716715.1. Lineage (GTDB taxonomy): Bacteria > Gemmatimonadota > Gemmatimonadetes > Gemmatimonadales > Gemmatimonadaceae > Fen-1231. The sequence goes on from JAYEKC010000268.1 coordinate 6,017, forward strand.
GCGCGGCGGAGAGCGCGCGCATCGCCTCCTCGACCGACACGGTGCCGGTGGGTTCGGTGGCGGCGGACGTCTTCACGCGGCGCGACCGGTCGATGAAGCGGTCCACGTTGATCGTCGGCAGGATGGGCGAGTCGTCGGTCTCCCGCGCGAGCCCGGCGGCGCGTGCCTCGTCGATCCAGCCGCCGACGCGCTGCGCGAGGGCGCGCTCGACGATGGCGAGGTGCTCGAGAACGTTCACCACCGACCAGCGTCCGGCGGCGGGCGCATCGCGGTGGCGCGAAACCGCGATCTGCGCGACGGCGGCCGTGAGCAGCGCGCGCTGCTGCCCGAGGTATTCGTCGAGCTCGACCATGCGTGGGTGCATGAGCCGAATATACGCCCGCTGGCGTACCGCGCATCCCGCCGGAGGAGCGCGGCGCGCGCCTCGGCGGGTGGCGATTGCTGGACAACGCCGCGCGTGCGTGCTACGGTTGCGTCGCCGCGGCGCCCGACCGACGATGACCGACCCTTCGCCCGCCCCTCTCGACCAGGACCACTCGCTCGCCGAGCTGCCGGAGATGAACCCGGGCCCGGTGTGCCGGCTGGCACGCGACGGCACCGTGGAGCTCGCCAATCGCGCGGCGCGGGAGCTGTTCGGCGTGGACGACCTCGCGGGACGCCGGTGGCGCGACGTCTGTCCCGGCATCACGGACGCCCTCTGGGCGCGCGTGGTCGACGGAGCGACGCCGGTCCGGCTCGACGCGCGCATCGGCGCGCGCGATGTCACCTTCGCGATGGTCCCGCCCGGCACGGGCGCCGGAGTGTTCGTCTACGGCACGGACGTCACGGAGAGAAACGACATGGAGCGGGCCCTGCGGCAGCACGAACGCATGGCCACGCTGGGCACCCTCGCCGCCGGCCTCGCCCACGAGCTCAACAATCCGGCGGCGGCGGCGCGTCGAGCCGCCACCCACCTGCGTGAGCAGTTCAGCCGCCTGCAGCGCGCCGAGCTGGCTCTGCGGGCCGTGGTGCTCGACGAGGACGGGCGCCGCGAGCTCGAGGAGTTCGCCGACCTGTCCGTTGCCCGGGCCACGCAAACCGGCGAATTCAGCGCCCTCACGCGGAGCGACGTCGAGGCCGCGCTCGAGGAATGGCTCGAGGCCCACGACGTCGACGAGCCGTGGGAGCTGGCCGGCCCGCTCGTGGACCTCGGCGTCGGCGAGGAGCGGCTGGCGATGACGGCGGCGCGCGTGGGCCCCGGCAACCTCGGCGCCGTGCTCCGGTGGGCGGTCGCATCGTTCGAGGTCCAGAGCCTGTTCGCCGAGGTGCAGCAGGCCGCCACGCGGCTGTCGGAAATCGTGGGCGCGATGAAGGCCTACTCGTTCGTAGGCCAGGCGCCGCTGCAGGCGGTGGACGTGAACGAAGGCCTGCGCAACACGCTCATCATCATGCGCAGCAAGCTGAAGGCGGGCGTGACGGTCGTGCAGCACCTCGACGAGGCGCTGCGGCCGATCCAGGCCTACGGCGGCGACCTCAACCAGGTCTGGACCAACCTCATCGACAACGCCGTCGCGGCGATGGGCGGGGAGGGCACGCTCACGCTGCGCACGGCACCGCGCGAGGGCGGCGTCGTGGTCGAGGTCGAGGACGACGGCCCGGGCATTCCCGCCGCGGACAAGGCGCGCATCTTCGACGCATTCTTCACGACGAAGCCGCCGGGCCAGGGCACGGGCCTGGGGCTGCACACCGTCTACAACATCGTGGTCAAGAAGCACGGCGGAACGATCGACGTCGCGTCCGAGCCCGGCCGCACGCGGTTCATCGTCACGCTGCCGCCGGTGTGCCCGAACTCCCAGGAAGGCGACTGATGGCGAAGCCGGTCATTCTCTCCGTGGACGACGATCCCGAGGTCCTGAACGCCGTCGAGCGCGACCTGCGACGGCAGTACCGGCAGGACTACCGGATCGTGAAGTCGCCATCCGGAGGTGAGGCCCTCGAGGCGCTGGCCCAGCTGAAGGCGCGCAACGACGCCGTCGCACTCTTCCTCGTGGACGAGCGCATGCCGGGCATGAGCGGGACGCAGTTTCTCGCCCAGGCGCGCACGCTGTACCCGGACGCGCGGAAGGTGCTGCTCACCGCCTATGCCGACACCGAGGCGGCGATCGCCGGGATCAACGCCGTGGGGCTCGACCACTACCTGATGAAGCCGTGGGATCCGCCGGAGGAACGGTTGTATCCCGTGCTGACGGACCTCCTCGCGGACTGGCGGGCGACGTACACGCCGCCCTTCGCCGGCATCCGCGTGGCCGGCACGGAGTGGTCGCCGCCGTCGCACACCATCAAGGACTTCCTCTCCCGCCACCAGATCCCGTACGCGTGGGTGGACGTGCACCGCGATCCGGCGATGGCCGCCGCGGCCGAAGGGCACTCGCCAGGACTGCGCCGCCTTCCGGTGGTGTTCTTCCCGGACGGCACGGTGATGGTGGAGCCAACCACGCGCGACCTCGCCGAGCGCATCGGGCTCACCACCAGGGCCGCGATGCCGTTCTACGACATCGTGATCGTCGGAGGCGGGCCGGCCGGCCTCGCGGCGGCCGTGTATGGCGCGTCGGAGGGCCTGCGCACCGTGCTGGTGGAAAGCGACGTCCCCGGCGGCCAGGCGGGTACGAGCTCGGCGATCGAGAACTACCTCGGCTTCCCGAGCGGCGTTTCCGGCGCCGACCTCGCGCGCCGCGCGACGGCGCAGGCCCGGCGCTTCGGCGCGGAAATCCTGTCGCCCGCCAACGCGACGGCCATCCGCACCGAGCATCCGTACCATATGGTGAAGCTCGACACGGGCGAGGAGTTGTCGTCGTACGCCGTGCTCATCGCGGGCGGCATGCGCGTGCGGCGGCTCGAGGTCCCGGGCATCGAGAAGTTCACCGGCGCCGGCGTGTACTACGGCGCGGCCCTCAGCGAAGCGGCGTCGTGCCGCGACCGGCACGTGTTCATCGTGGGCGGCGCCAACTCCGCGGGGCAGGCCACGCTCCTGTTTGCGCGGTACGCATCGCGGGTGACGATGCTCGTGCGCGGCGAAACGCTCGCGGCGTCCATGTCCAGGTACCTCGTGACGCGCATCGAGGATTCGCCCAACGTCGAGGTCCGGACCTGCACGCAGGTCACCGCCGTGGGGGGCGACTCGCACCTCGAGTCCGTCACCATCGAGTCCGACGGCAAGGGCGTGGAAACGCTGCCGGCCGAGCGGATGTTCATCTTCATTGGCGCGGCGCCGCACACCGAGGCGGTCGCGGGCGTGGTCGAGTGCGACGACAAGGAGTACGTCCTCACCGGCCCCGACCTGCTGCGCGGCGGCCGCCGGCCGGCGGGCTGGACCCTCGCGCGCGACCCGTTCCTCCTCGAGACCAGCGTGCCGGGCATCTTCGCCGCCGGCGACGCGCGGTCGGGTTCCACCAAGCGCGTGGCGTCAGCCGTGGGCGAAGGATCCGCCGCGATCGGCATGGTGCACCGCTACCTGCAGACCGTCTGACGCCCGCTGCACCCCGGCGCCCGCGGGGAGCCGGGGTTCGCGGCGTGAAACCCGGGGGTGGCCCGCCGCCGTCATATGAGTCGGACGTCCGCCCCGGTTTCCTCACGCCACACGCCACGACCATGTCCACTCTCGCACACGACTGCCGCGTCGCCCGCCGCCAGCTCACCAGGAACCCGCTCTTCACGGCCGTCGTCGTGACGACGCTGGCCCTCGCCATCGGCCTCAACACCGCCGTCTTCTCGGCGCTCGATGCCCTCCTGCTGCGCCCGCTTCCGGGCGTGCGCGACCCGCAGGAGATCGTGCAACTCTACCGAAGCTGGCCCGGCGGGCTCGACTACGGGTCGAGTTCCATCCCACACTACGAAGACGTGCGCAACCGGACGGCCGACGTGTACACCGGGGTTGCCCTGTGGTCGTTCACGCCGCTCAACATCGCCGCCACCGGCACGCCGCATCGCGTGATGGGCTCGCTCGCCTCGGCGAACTTCTTCTCCACCCTCGGCGTCGTCCCGGCGAAGGGGCGCTTCTTCGTGCCGGCCGAGGACACCGGCCGGCTCGCGCACCGCGTGGCCGTGTTGAGCTACTCGGCGTGGCAGTCGCTGTTCGGGGGTGACGAGCACGTCGTCGGCACCCACGCCGTGATCAACGGCAACCAGTACGAGATCGTGGGCGTGGCGCCGCGCGAGTTCAAGGGCATCATGCCCATCATCACGCCCGCCATCTGGGTGCCGCTCACGCAACTCGAGGACGCGCAGCCGGGGTCGGCGTTCCGGTGGACGGCGCGGGGCAACAATTCGTTCAGCGTCATTGCCCGGCTCCGGCCCGGCGTCTCGGTGGCGCAGGCGCGCGACCGGATGGGCGCGCTCGTCGCCCAGCTGCGCGCCGAGCACCCCGACGACTACCGGCGTTCGGGCATCAGCGTCGTGCCGCAGGCCGACGCCGGCATCCACCCGATGATCCGCAACGCCGAAGTCGGCCTGTCGCTGGCGGTGATGGCCGTGGTGTCCATCCTGCTCCTCATCGCCTGCCTCAACGTGGCCAACCTGTTCCTCGCCCGGGCGCGCGACCGCGCCCGGGAAATGGCCGTGCGCCTGAGCATCGGCGCCACCCGCGGCGCCCTCATCCGCCAGTTGCTCATCGAGAGCGCCGCATTCGCGGCGGTTTCGGCGCTCGTGGGCCTCGCCATCGCGCAGTGGGCCATCACACTTGCCAACCGGATCACGCTGCCGCTGGACTTCGACTTCAGCGCGGGGCTCTCGCTTTCGCCGACGGTGCTGGCGTTCACGGTGGCGGTGTCGGTGCTCGCCGCCCTCGTGTTCGGCATCGCGCCGGCCCTGCAGGCCACGAATCCGTCGCTTGTGCCAGCGCTCAAGGGTGAGGCGCCGGCCGGCGAGTCGCGGTCGCGCGTGCGCAGCGGCCTCATCGTCGCGCAGATGGCCCTCTCCATCGTCCTCCTCGTGAGCGCAGGCCTGTTCCTCCGCAACCTCCGCGCCGCCGGCGCGGCCGACAAGGGATTCAACAGCGCCAACCTGCTCGTCGCCGAGATGGACCCGGGCATGCAGGGATACGACCGGGCGCGCGCCGAGGCGTTCTACCGGACGCTCACGGAGCGGATCGCGGCGCAGCCGGGCGTCGTGGCGGTGGGATATGCCCAGTGGCTTCCGCTGTCGGCGAACGAGAGCGACACGCACGCGACCATTCCCGGGTACACGCCGGGGCCGGACGAGAACATGAGCGTGCAGTACGGGATCGTGGACGAGGGCTACTTCGACGCCATGGGCATTCCCGTCACCAGCGGGCGCGCGTTCCGCGCGTCGGACGACAGCGCCGCGCAACGGGTGATGGTGGTGAACCGGGAGTTTGCGCGGAAGTACCTGGCCGGCCGCGATCCCGTGGGCACGACGGTGCGCGTGAGCGACCGCGACTACCAGGTCGTCGGGATGGTGCCCACGGGGAAGTACTTCAGCCTCGGTGAGCCGCCGACGCCCTTCATGTACTTCGCCCAGCGCCAGCGGTTTGACGCCGGGCTGTTCATCGCCATCCGCACCACCGGCGACCCGGCCGCGCTCATCCCGGCGCTCCGCCGGGAGGTCGCCGCGCTCGACCCGACGCTTCCGATGGCCAACGTGAAGACGATGGAAGACTTCCTCGGCTTCGCCCTCCTCCCCGCGCGCCTGTCGGGCGTCGCGCTGGGCGTGTTCGGGCTGCTGGGGCTCGTGCTCGCCGCGGTGGGCATGTACGGCGTGATGGCGTACTCGGTGTCGCAGCGCACCCGGGAGATCGGCATCCGGATGGCCATCGGCGCCGCGGCCGGCGACGTCGTCGACCTCGTCATGCGGCAGGGTTTTCGTCTCGTGGCGCTTGGCGGCGCCATCGGGATGGTGCTGGCCTTTGCAGCGTCGCGCGCGCTCGGTAGCGTATTGTACGGCGGCGGCCAGAACGACGTCCTCACTTTCGCGCTGGTACCGGTGATTCTCGTGGCCGCCGCGATGCTGGCCACGTGGGCGCCGGCGCGGCGGGCCGCGGCCACGGATCCGCTGGCGGCGCTGCGGCAGGAGTGACGACCGGGGTCGCGCCCGGCGGCAGGGCACGATACCGGAGGGAAGGAGTGATGCACGCACTCAAGGTCAACGCGCCGCGCCATGCCGGTGTCGCGCGTCTCGTGGTCGCGGCGGCCGCGGCGGCTGCGGCGGTCGTCATCGGTGCCGCTGCCACGTCCGTGGCCGCGCAGCCGGCAGGCTCGTCTGTGGCGGCGCGCCCGGCACTGGCGGCCGACGCGGGCGACTGGACCGCGTACCACCGCGACCTCGCGGGCACGCGCTACTCGCCGCTCGACCGCATCACCCGCGACAACGTGTCGCGCCTCGTGGTCGCCTGGGCGTGGCGGCCCGACTCCGCAAACCGCGGCGGCGAGTACAAGAACGAGAACACGCCGCTGGTGGTGAACGGCGTGATGTACGTGACGACGGGACTCCAGCGGAACGTCGTGGCGCTCGACGCGGCCACGGGCGCCGTGAAGTGGCGGTGGGCGTTCGAGGAGTCGCCCGCGCGCTTCGACAACGCGCCGCGTCCGGGAGCCGGCCGCGGCGTGGGGTATTGGACCGACGGCCGGACGGCGCGGATCTTCACCATCACGCCGGGCTACCGGCTGGTGGCGCTCGACGCGGCCACGGGCAAGCCGGTGGAATCGTTCGGCGCCAAGGGGTTCGTGGACCTCAAGGCGAACATCGGCGTACCGCTCAGCCTCGACAGCGCGGTGATCGGCAACAGCTCGCCGCCGCTCGTGTTCGAGGACGTCGTCGTCGTGCCGCCGGCGCTCCGCGAAGGGTCGCGGCCGCCGTCGTACCGCAATGTGCCGGGCCGCATCATGGCGTTCGATGCGCGCACCGGGGCCCTGAAGTGGCGCTTCAACACGATTCCCGCGAAGGGGGAGTTCGGGTACGACACGTGGCTCGAGGGCTCGGCCGAGTATACGGGCAACACCGGCGCGTGGGCGCCGCTGAGCGCGGACACGAAGCGCGGCTGGCTCTACGTGCCGGTGGAAGCCGCGACGGGCGACTACTACGGTGGCCACCGGAAAGGCGACAACCTGTTCTCGTCCACGCTCGTGTGCCTCGACATCCGCACCGGCAAGCGCATCTGGCACTACCAGCTCGTGCACCACGACATCTGGGACCGCGACATCCCCACCGCGCCCATCCTCGCGGACATCACCGTGGACGGGCGGAAGGTCGAGGCGGTGGCGCAGATCACGAAGCAGGGCTGGGTGTACGTGTTCGACCGCGTCACCGGCAAGCCCGTCTGGCCGATCGTGGAGAAGGCCGTGCCGCAGACCGACGTGCCGGGCGAATGGACGTCGCCCACGCAGCCGTTTCCCTCGAAACCGGCGCCGTTCGACGTGCAGGGCATCACGGTGAACGACCTCATCGACTTCACGCCCGAGATGCGCGCGCAGGCCGTGGAGGCCATCAAGCCGTTCCGCACCGGCCCGCTCTACCAGCCGCCGTCGCTTGCCGACGCGCCGGACGGGACCCACGGCACGCTGAACGTGCCCGGCGCGGTGGGCGGCGGGAACTGGGAGCACGGCGCGTTCGACCCGGAGACGGGAATGCTCTACGTGGGGTCGTTCACGAATCCGTTCCTCTTCGCGCTCGCTCCCGATGCCGCACGGTCGGACATGCGATACGTCGCCAGCGGGGGACGCATCCCCTCGGTGCAGGGCCTGCCGCTCCTTAAGCCGCCGTACAACCGGATCACGGCCATCAACCTCAACACCGGCGACCACGCGTGGATGGTGCCCGGCGGCGACACGCCCGAGGCGATTCGCAACAATCCGGCGCTGAAGGGCATCGACGTGGGCGTCACCGGCGCGCGCACGCGGCCGGCCGTGCTCGCGACCAAGACGCTGCTCTTCACGACGGAAGGATTCGGCAGCGGCGCCGTGCTCCACGTGCTCGACAAGAAGACGGGCGCACGAGTCGCCAGCATCCCGCTGCCGGGGTCGGTGGGCGGCACGCCGATGACCTATGCGGTGGGCGGCCGGCAGTACGTCGCCGTGTGGGTCGGCGTCCAGGGGCGACTGCCGGCGCAGCTCATCGCCCTGGCGCTGCCCTAGCGGCGGGTCAGCCCGCGACCACCTCGCGGAACGCGGGGTAGAAAGCCTGCATCTCGTCGGCCGTGCCGAGCGTGACACGGAGGAACGTGGGCATGGCCGCAAACTCGCGGCCCACGAGCACGCGCCGCTTCGCCAGCGCGGCGATCACCGGTGCCACCGGACGCTTCAGGTTCACCAGCACGAAGTTGGCCTGCGACTCGGCGCATGCGTACCCGAGCTTCGCCATCTCCGCCGTGAACTCCGCGCGCCGCGCCGCGTTGCGCCGGGCGACCTCGGCGCGATACCCCGCGTCGCGCAGCGAGGCGAGCGCCGCGTTGGCCGTGGCGCCGGTCACGGCGAAGTCGGTGGTGAACGGCGCGAGCCGGGCGATGACCTCGGGCGGCGCGATCGCGTATCCCACGCGCATGCCGGCCATGCCGTGAATCTTCGAGAAGGTCTTCGCGACGATCACGTTCCGGCCGTCCTTCACGTAGCGGACGGCGCTCTCGTAGGCCGAATCGTTCACGAATTCCGCGTACGCCTCGTCGACGAGCACCGTGACCGAACGCGGAATCCGGTCCATGAACGCCGCGAGCGCGTCGCGCCGGACGATCGTGGCCGTGGGGTTGTTCGGGTTGCACACGTACACCAGTCCCGTGGCGGCCGTCACCGCGCCGGCCATGCGCACAAGGTCGTGCCGGAAGTCCGGCGTGAGCGGGACCTTCGTGGCCTTGGCCTTGCTGTTGGCCGCGTACTGCAGCACCGCCTCGTAGGCCGGTTCTGCCACCACGAGTGGTGCGCCGCCGGCGAGGAACACGTCGTCGCACACTTTGAGGATCTCGGTCGAGCCGACGGTCACGCGGATGTGCGCCGGCGTTACGCCATGATGCTCGGCGAGCGCCGCGCGAAGCGTGTCGTACGAGTCCTCGGGGAAGTACCGGCTGGCGATGGCGACCGGCGTGCCCCGGATGGCCGCGAGCGCGCCGGGCGCCGGGCCGTACGGGCTTTCATTGTAGTTGAGCAGCACGTCGCCGGACGCCGCCGCCCGCGACCCGGCTGGACTGCGGGTCGCGGCGAAGACCGGCCGCGCCGCCACCGTGGCCGCGCCGACCGCCGCAACGAATTGCCGCCGCGTGGGGTTGGTCATGGTCCCAAACATACAGGCCGCTGCCGCGGCCGCACGCCGTTCGGCCGTTGCCGGCCGGGGTGGGCGGGGCGAACTTTTCGCAACCTTGCGGACCATGACAGCATTCGGCCGGGAATCTTCCCTGCGCGCCGGCGAGCTCTCGCGGGCGGAGGCCGCGCATGACCGCGTGCCGCGCATGACGTCGGGGCTGGAGGACCGAATGGCATGACTGGTCACGTCGTCGCCGTCCGTCGCGCGACGCCTGCGGACGTGGACTCCATCGCGCCGCTCTTCGACGCGTACCGGCAGTTCTACGAGAACGCGCCCGACCTTGCCGGCGCGCGCGTGTTCCTCCGCGACCGGCTCGAGCGCGGCGAGTCCGTGGTGCTGGTGGCGGAGGCCGGGAACGGCGTCGCCGTCGGGTTCACGCAGCTCTATCCCAGCTTCTCCTCCAACTCGCTCGCCGCGATCTGGGTGCTCAATGACCTGTTCGTGGACCCGGCCGCGCGACGCACGGGCGCCGGGCGCGCCCTGCTGCGTGCCGCCGCCGACCACGCGCGCGCGACGGGCGCGGTTCGCCTCACGCTCATGACGGCGCACGCCAACGCGACGGCGCAGGCGCTGTATGAGTCCGAGGGCTGGGTGCTCGACCGGGAGTTCCGGACGTATACGCTGGCGGTATGACGCCGCCCCGCCGCCACACCCCCTGAAGTCCTCCACGACGGTCACTTCCAGCCCCCTCCTCACGTGCCTCGGTTGCGCGCCGCCCCCGTCCTCATCGCCTCGTTGCTCCTCGTCCTACCGCGGCCGTCCGCTCCCGCGCCGGCGGCCGGATTCGCCGCGTTCGTGGACCGGTACCTGGACGCGTTCGCGCGCCGACACCCGTCCATCGCCGCGGGCAACGGCATCCACGAC
>JAYEKC010000269.1:0-3156 GCA_034716715.1 Gemmatimonadota bacterium
CCGACCTCGCGCGCGCGCGAACCGAGCTTGCCCGGGCGCGGGCGCGCGTCGCGGTGTTCACCGAGGACACTGCTGGCGTGGATCAGGTGTACGCCCTGCGCGCGCCGCTGGGCGGCGTGGTCGTGGACCGGAGCATCACGCCGGGGCAGGAGGTGCGCCCGGATCAGATGCTCGCCAATGCGCCGCAGCTGGTGTCGCCGCTCTTCATGATTTCCGACCCCTCGCGCCTGTGGCTGCTGCTCGACCTTCCCGAGGGTGATGCCGGCCGCCTCGCCGCGGGCGAGTCCGTGCGGTTCCAGGCGGACGCGTCACCCGGAGCACCCCGAGCGGCGCGCGTGACGTGGGTGTCGAACGCCGTGGACCCGACCACGCGCACCGTGAAGGCGCGTGCGGCGATCGACAACACGGCCGGCTTGCTACGGGCCGAGATGCTCGTGAGCGCGCAACTACCCGCGACATCGCGACGCGTGGTCACGGTTCCCGCGAACGCCGTCATCTTCCGGGATGGCATTCACGTGGTCTTCGTGCAGGAGGCGCGGGGTCGGATCCGGCGGACGACGGTCGACGTCGGCGCCGAGCACGCCGGCCGACTGACCATCGCGCGGGGCGTGGCGCCCGGCGCGCGGATCGTGACCACCGGCGCAATCCTGCTCGACGAACTCTTCGCCAGCGCCGGCAAGTCGTGACGGCGCCCGAACCACGGAGGCACGCCCCGGCCGGGTTCATCGGGCGCGTGGTGCACTTCGCGCTCGACCAGCGGCTGTTCGTCGGGCTCATGGGCTTGCTGTTCATCGCCGCCGGGCTCGGCGCGTTCTCGACGCTTCCCATCGAGGCGTTCCCGGACGTGTCGGACATCCAGGTGAACGTAGTGACGCTGTACGAGGGCCACGCCGCCGAGGAGGTAGAGCAGCAGGTCACGATCCCCGTGGAGATCGCCCTTTCCGGGCTGCCGCACAGCGTGCGGATGTTCTCGCACACCCAGTTCGGCCTCTCGTACATCGTGCTGACGTTCGACGACGCGGTGAACGACTATTTCGCCCGCCAGCAGGTGCTCGAACGGCTGCAGACGGCGGACCTGCCACAGGGCGTGCAACCGCAGCTCGCCCCCCTTTCGACGGCGATCGGCGAGGTGTTCCGCTACCGCGTACGCGGACCCGGGATGTCGTCCACCGACCTCCGCACGATCCAGGACTGGGTGGTCGCCCGGCACATCAAGCTCGCGCCCGGCGTGGCGGACGTGGTGAGCTACGGCGGACTCGTGAAGCAGTACGAGGTGAACCCGGACCTCGCGAAACTGCGCGCCTATGGCGTATCGCTCGTGCAGCTGTACAACGCGCTCGGGCGGGGCAACGCCAACGCCGGGGGGAGCTACATCGACCAGGGCGCACAGCAGTACCTCGTTCGCGGCATCGGGCTGCTGCGGTCGCCGGACGACATCGGCAACATCGTCGTGGCCGAGCACGGCGGCGTGCCCGTGCTGGTACGCAGCATCGCTTCCGTCCGCGTGAGCGCGCTCCCGCGTCAGGGCCTCGTGGGGCAGGACGGTGACGACGACGTGTCCACCGGCATCGTACTGATGCGAAAGGGCGAGAACCCAAGCGAGGTCCTCAAGGGAGTGAAGGCGCGCGTGGACGAACTCAACGCCTCCATCCTGCCGCCCGGCGTCCGAATCGAACCGTTTTACGACCGCACCTGGCTCATCCGCACGACGCTCACCACGGTGTTCGAGAACCTGCTCGAAGGCGCCATGCTGGTCACGGTCGTCCTCCTGCTCTTCCTTGGGAGCGTCCGGGCGGCCGTGATCGTCGCGGTACTGATCCCCCTGTCACTCCTCGCGACGTTCCTCGGCCTCTCGTGGCGCGGCATCCCGGCCAACCTCCTCTCGCTCGGCGCGATGGACTTCGGCATCATCGTGGACGGTGCGGTGATCGTCGTCGAGAACGTCTTTCGGCGCCTCGCCGAGCGGCGCGGCGCGCTCGATGAGGCGGTGCGGCGCCGCATCATCCGCGACGCCGCCACCGACGTCGGGCGCCCGATGGTGTTCTCCATGCTGATCATCATCGTCGCGAACGTGCCGATCTTCACCCTCCAGCGGCAGGAGGGCCGGATCTTCGCGCCAATGGCGTGGACGATCACGTCGGCGCTGATCGGCTCGCTGATCCTGTCCGTGACGCTCGTGCCCGTGCTCTGCGACGTGCTGCTGACGGGCAACGTGGTCCACGGCGAGAACCGCGTCGTGAGGGCGTGTCGGCGCGTATACGAGCCCGTCCTCGACTGGGTGCTGGGCCACCGGCGGGTCGTGCTGGCCTCGGCCGTCGGGGCGCTCGCGCTCAGCCTGCTGGCCGCCGGCCGCCTCGGGTCGGAATTCCTGCCGGAACTCAACGAAGGCACGATCTGGGTCAACACGAACCTGCCGCCCGGGATCTCCGTGTCGGAGGTAACGCGGCTGATGCGGCAGATGCGGGCGGCCCTGAAGACGGTGCCGGAGGTGACGACGGTCGTGTCGAAGGCCGGGCGGCCGGAGGACGGCACCGACCCGAAACCGCTGAACATGGCCGAGATCTTCGTGGGACTCCTCCCGCCGTCGGAATGGAAGCGCCACGTCAGCAAGGCACAGATCATCCGCGAGCTCGACTCGGCCACGGCCAACATCCCGGGCCTCGAGGTGAGCTTCTCCCAGCCCATCCGCGACAACGTCCTCGAGAGCATCTCGCAGATCGACGGCCAGGTCGTGGTGAAAGTGTTCGGCGACGACCCGGCCGACCTGCGGAAGACGTCTCGCGCACTGATGGAGGCGGTCATGGCCGTGCCCGGCGTCACCCGCGCGTTCGTCGACCGGGCGGGGGAGGTCCCGCAGGCCAGGCTGACCGTCGACCGGGCCCGTGCGGCCCGCTACGGACTCAACGTCTCCGACATCGAGGACCAGATCGAGATCGCGCTGGGCGGAAAGCCGGCCACGGAGCTGTGGGAGGGCGAGAAGCACTTCAGCGTGGTGGAGCGGCTCGCCCCGGAGGACCGGCAGATCGACCAGCTCGACCGCATCCTCCTCGACACGCCGGACGGGCCGCGCATACCCGCCTCGGCCGTGGCGACCCTCAGTGTCGTGCCGGGAGCGATGAACATCAGCCGCGAGAACGGCAAGAAGGTGATGGCCGT
>JAYEKC010000270.1:0-3145 GCA_034716715.1 Gemmatimonadota bacterium
CGGCACGGACCGCAAGCTGCCGAGCTGGAAGCAGGTGACGGACTACTTCACGGCACTCTCCAAGGCCAGCCCGCGCGTGCAGCTTCGCACGCTGGGCAAGACGGTGCTTGGCCGGCCGTTCCTCGTGGCCTTCATCTCCGACTCGACGAACCTCGCGAACCTGGAGCGGTACCGAACGATCCAGCGCAAGCTGATGGACCCGCGCCTGCGCACGGCGCGCGACTCGCGCGAGCAACTGATCGAGCAGGGCAAGAACGTCATCCTCGTCACCTGCTCGATTCACTCGACCGAAGTAGGCGGATGGAGTACGGGGCTGGTGCTCGCCGACCGGCTCGCGCGCGGGGACGACGCGGAAGCGAAGATGATCCTCCAGAACACGATCATCCTGCTCGTGCCAAGCCAGAATCCCGACGGCGTGGACATCGTGGGCGACTGGTACCGTTCCACGCTCGACACCCCGGCCGAAGGGACGAGCCCGCCGGAGCTGTACCACCACTATACCGGGCACGACAACAACCGCGACTGGTACGCGTTCACGCAGCCCGAAACGCGCTATGTGGTGGATTCACTGTACACGCCGTGGGACCCGCAGATCGTGAACGACATCCACCAGCAGGGCGGGAACGCGGGGCGGATCTTCATTCCGCCGTACATGGACCCGGTGGAACCGAACATCGACCCGATTCTCACGTCGAGCACGAACGCGCTGGGCATGCAGATGACGTGGTCGATGATCAACCAGGGGTTCACGGGCGTGGCGAACAACGCCAGCTACGACATGTGGAGCCCCGCGCGGCAGTACTCGCTCGTGCACCGCGGCGCACGGCTGCTCACCGAGACGGCGAGCGCGCGCCTGGCGACGCCCGTGAACGTGGAGTTCGACCGCCTCGGCACCGGGCGCGGCTACGACGCGCGCGAGGAAACGTGGAACTACCCCGCGCTGTGGACCGGCGGCAAGTGGGGCTACGAGGAGATCGTGAAGTACCAGACGGCCGCGTCGTGGGCGCTGTTCGTGCACGCCGCGCGCGACCGCCGGGCGTGGCTCGAGTCGTACGCCGCGCTCGGCGACCGGGCGCTCGGCGACATGCCGCCCTGGGGCAACGAGCCGTGGCCATCGGCGTTCGTCATCCCGAAGGCACAGGCGAACGCCTCGTCGCTCCAGCGGCTGCTCTGGACACTGCAGCATGGGCAGGTGGAAGTGCGGGAGAGCACGGCGCCGGCGACGGTGGACGGCAGGACGTTCGCGGCCGGCAGTTACGTCGTGCTCGTGAAGCAGCCGTTCGGCGGATACGGCAAGTCGCTGCTCGAACGGCAGAAGTACCCGAACCTCTTCGAGTACCCCGGCGGGCCGCCGAAGCGGCCCTACGACGTGACGGCACACACGCTGCCGCTCCTGTTCGGCGTGGACGTGGCGACGGTGATGGGAGCGCCGCCAGCCACCGGACCGGTGCTCCCCGAGGTGAAGTGGCCGGCGTTCACGGTCGCCGGGCTGTCGGGCGCGGGCGGCAAGCGGATCGGGATCTACCAGAGCTACAACTCCTCGATGGACGAGGGGTGGACGCGGTACGTGTTCGACACGTACCGGATTCCGTTCACGACGCTCCACGACAAGGACGTGCGGGCCGGCAACCTGATCGCGAAATACGATGCCATCATCCTGCCCGACCAGAACGCCAACCAGATTGCCCGGGGACTCGGCGGCCAGTACCCCGACTCGCTCAAGGGAGGCCTTGGCGCCCCCGGCGCGGCGGCCCTCGCCGCGTTCGTCGAGGCGGGCGGGACGCTCCTGGCCTTCAACGACGCCAGTGAGTACGCCATCGAAACCATGCAGCTTCCCGTGAAGAACGTGCTCCAAGGGGTGCGGAACACCGACTTCTACGCGCCGGGCTCGATCGTCGGCGTGCAGGTAGACCCTGGGAGCCCAGTGGGATCGCTGTTCACCGCGCCCGTGCCGGCCGTCTGGTTCGAGGACAGCCCCGCCTTCGACATCGTCGATCCGGCGAAGGCCACGGCGGTGGCGCGGTACGCCGACGGCAGCGGCCACCTCCTCTCGGGATGGCTGCTCGGTGCGCAGCGGCTGAGCGGCAAGGCCGCGCTGGTGGATGTGGCGAAGGGCAGGGGGCACGTCGTGCTGTTCGGCTTCCGCCCGCAGTATCGCGGACAGTCCGAGGCCACGTACCCGCTCATCTGGGGCGCCATCCTCCGCGGCGACCCCGGTGTGCGGCCGTAACCGGCCGCGCGCGTGACGACGCCGGCCCTTCGCCGCCGCGCGGTGCGCCATCTGAAGCGGGTTGACCCGGCACTCGCCGGGGTCATCACGCGCGTGGGACCGTGCCGGTGGGAAGGTACGACGACGTACACGCACTTCGGGTTCGTGCTGCGGTGCATCGTGTACCAGCAGCTGTCGGGCAAGGCGGCCGCGACGATCTTCCGCCGTGTGACCGACCTGTACGGCGGCCGGGCGCCGACACCCGAGGAGCTGCTGCGGACGCGAACGCCGAAGCTGCGCACGGCGGGGCTCAGTGAACGAAAGGCCGAGTACGCCCGGGAACTGGCCTCGCGAGTGCGCAGCGGTGAGATCCCGCTCGCGGCGCTCGACGCGATGGACGACGCGACCGTGATGGACACGCTCGTGCGCGTGCGCGGCATCGGGCGGTGGACGGCGCAGATGGTGATGATGTTCCACCTGGGCCGGCCCGACGTGTTTCCGGAACTCGACCTCGGCGTGCAGAAGGCGGTGCAGCGCCTCCACGGACTGCGGCGGCTGCCGACGCCGGACCGCATGCAGAAGATCGGCGAGCGGTGGGCGCCGTATCGCACCGTAGCGTCGTGGTATCTCTGGCGCAGCCTGGAGGTGGAGGCGTGATCGTCGTGGCGGGGGCCAGCGGCTTCATCGGCCGTGCGCTGTGCGCCGAGCTGGAGAGTCGCGGTCTCCGCATCACGCGCGTGGGCCGTCGGGCCACGTCGGACATCCGGTGGCCGGAGCCGGGGAAGGAATTCGGCGACGAGGCGGTGCGGGCGTTCGCCGGCGCACGCGCGGTGGTGAGCCTGGTGGGTGAACCGATCTCGGAACGCTGGACGGCGGCGCGCCAGCGCGCCCATAGCGACACCCCGGGGGGACTCTCCCGCGCGCGTGCGCGGGCCC
>JAYEKC010000271.1:0-3140 GCA_034716715.1 Gemmatimonadota bacterium
TTCAGCTTGGCTTTGTGCCGCGCATGCGCATTCGCTACACGTCGGAAGCCGAGATCGGCCAAATCTACGTGCCGATGGTCAACTGGATGCTGCTGATCCTGGTGGTGGGCGTGGTGCTGGCGTTCATGATCGGATGTCGGTGCCGGTCTCGCTCACGGCGGTGGCGAGGTCGGCGTAGAGCCCGCGGCGGTCGGTGCCTTCGATGGCAAGCCGGACGAGGAACCGCTCGCCCTCCGACTTCTGCCAGACGATGTCGAGGCGCCGCTCGGGCTCGTGGGCGAGCTGGAGCAGGTTCGGGCAGTCGGCGCGGTGCACGCTGACGCCCCGGCCGCGGGTCACGTACCCGACGACCTTGTCGCCCGGCACCGGCTGGCAGCACGCCGCGTAGCGCACCATCAGTCCGTCCACGCCCTGCACGCGCAGGCCGCGTGGCGACGGCACCACGCTCTTGACCCGCTCGAGGAGGCGCTCGAGCGGGCTCGCCTTCAGGGCCGCGTCGTCGCGCTCGTCGAAGTCGGGGTAGAGCGCCCGCAGGACCTGCGTGACGGTGACGTCGCCCTGGGCGATTGACGCGAAGAGGTGCTTCACGTCGTTGAGCTTCAGGGCGGCGGCCGCGCTCGCCAGCTGGTCCTCGGTGAGCCTGGGGTGGCGGCGCCGCTTCACCTCGCGCTCAAGGATCTCCTGCCCCACCGCCACCGACGCCTTCTGCTCCTCGTTGCGCAGCCACTGGCGGATCTTGTGCCGTGCGCGTCCCGTGCGCACGTGCGCCAGCCAGTCGCGGCTCGGCCGCGCGGCCGGCGCCTGCACGATCTCCACCGTCTCCGAGTTCCGCAGCTCGCGCGAGAGGGGAACGAGGCGGCCGTTGACCTTGGCCCCCTGGGTGTGGACGCCCACCTCCGTGTGCACCGCGAAGGCGAAATCGAGCGGCGTGGCGCCGCGCGGCAGCTGGATCACGTCGCCCGCCGGCGTGAACACGAAGATCTCGTCCTGGTACAGGTCGAGCTTCAGGAATTCGAGGAACTGGTCGGGCGTTTCGGCGTCGAGCTGCATCTCGAGCACCTGGCGGAACCAGTGCAGCGCCTTGTCGAGTTCGTCGCGTTCCGGGTCGCCCGTCTTGTACAGCCAGTGCGCCGCGATGCCGTACTCCGCCGTGCGATGCATGTCCGCCGTGCGGATCTGGATCTCGAACAGCGTGTGCCGCGGCCCGAAGATCGTCGTGTGCAGCGACTGGTACCCGTTCGACTTCGGGCTCGCGATGTAGTCCTTGATGCGCTCCTGCAGGGGCGTCCATTCGCCGTGGATCACGCCAAGCGCGTGGTAGCAGTCCTGCACCGAATCAACGAGGACGCGGATCGCGAGCAGGTCGTAGATTTCCTCGTACGGCTTCTCCCGCTTCTGCATCTTCTTCCAGATGGACCACAGGTGCTTCGGGCGGCCGCTCACGTCGTGGACCGTGATCCCCGCCTCCTCGAGCCGCGCCCGGAGCGGCCCCGCCATCTGGTCCACCAGGGCCTCGCGCTCCGCCCGCTTCTGCACCACGAGCCGGGCGAGCTGCCGGTAGTCGTCGGGTTCGAGAAACTTGAACGCCAGGTCCTCGAGCTCGGCCTTGAGGTTGTTCAGGCCGAACCGGTGCGCGAGCGGCGCATACAAGTCGCGCGTCTCCAGCGCGATGCGCTCCCGCTTCTCCTCGGCGAGGTGCTCGAGCGTGCGCATGTTGTGCAGCCGGTCGGCCAGCTTGATCAGGATGACGCGAATGTCCTTGGCGATCGAGAGCAGCAACTTGCGGTAGTTCTCGACCTGGCGCTCCTGCGACGACGTCATCGGCAGGTGGCCGATCTTCGTCAGGCCGTCCACAATCTGGGCGACCTCGCGGCCGAACTCGCGCTCGACGTCCTCCAGCGTGACCGGCGTATCCTCCACGACGTCGTGGATGAGCCCGCTGGCGACGGTCACCGAGTCGAGCTGGAGGTCCGCGAGGATCTTGGCCACCTCCACGCAGTGCGTGACGAACGGGTCGCCGTTCTTCCGCGTCTGGCCGGCGTGGGCGCGCTCGCTGAAATGGTACGCGCGCGCGAGCAGGTCGGCGTCGAGCCGGTCGGCGTTGGTGTCCGCCGAGAGCTCCCAGCCGGGGATGACCGCGGAAAGTGCGGTAGTGGCCATTACATAAGAAAATGGGGGAACCCCGGAGGGGGAACGGGGGGAGCGCGGGATCAGGCCGGGGGGGGAGGGGTCCTCCCGCCCGATCGGGACCGTGCCCTCACCCGCCCCAGCAGCTCCCGCCTGCGCCCCACCGGCCGCCGTTCCCTTCCCGGTCCCCCGCCCCCCTCCCCGCCGTTCCCGCTCTACAGGATGCCCGCCTCGGAGAAGCTCAGGTACCGCCCGCGGCCCACGACGATGTGGTCGGCCACGGGGATGTCGAGCAGTCGGCCTGCGCTCACGAGCTGGGCGGTGATGGCGCGGTCGTCGGCGCTCGGCGTCGGGTCGCCGCTCGGATGGTTGTGCACCAGCACGATGGCGGCGGCGCGTTCCGCGATCGCCTCCCGGAACACCTCGCGCGGGTGCACGAGCGACGAGTTCAGGATGCCCCGGGTGATGAGGATGTCGCGGTCCAGGCGGTGCTGTGCGTCGAGCACGGCCACGTGGAACTCCTCCACCGGGAGGTCCTCGAGGCGCGGGCCGTAGGCCAGCCATACGTCGCGCGGCGACCGGAGCGGCGCGCCCTCGGCCATCCCCTCGGCCGACATCCGCCGCCCGAGCTCCAGCGCGGCGTGGACGGCCAGCGCGCGGGCGGTGCCAAGCCCCGCGACGCGGGTCATCGCGGCCGGCGGATGCGCGGCGAGTCGGCGCAGCGAACCGTCCGCGATTGCGAGGAGGTCGTGCGCGACCGCCAGCGCCGACCGGCGCGGCGTGCCGGACCCGATGACGAGCGCGAGCAGTTCCGTCATGGAAAGGGAGCGCGCCCCATGCGCGCGGAAGCGCTCGCGCGGCCGCTCGCTCGCGGGGAGCTCACCGATCCGCAACGGACCGGGGCGGGTCGTCGACGTGGATGTCATGCCCGGGACGCTACGCGCCCGCCGCCCCGACGTCGCCATCGGAACCGTGCGCGTCACATCGAACCAACGCGCTCGCGCCCCGGCAGG
>JAYEKC010000272.1:0-3137 GCA_034716715.1 Gemmatimonadota bacterium
GTGGAGCCGTGCCGATAGCCCGACTCTTTCGGCTACGACCACCGACGTGCCGACGCCGATAGCGCACGCCGCGTGCTTATCCGGTGATTATTCCAAACACGAAGGCCGGAGCATCTCGCTCCGGCCTTCTTCCTAACTCACTCTATTATATAGCATTACACAATCGGGACGGCGGGATTCGAACCCGCGACCCCCTGAACCCCATTCAAGAACCCCCGGGGTAGGTTCGTCCAAATCAGCACACCCATTTAACAGTTGTGGAAAAGCCCGGATTCTGCGTCCGGTGCTTCGGGTTTGGGGGCGTTGCGTATCCCGCACGTATCCCGCCCACATTCGCCACAAAGTCGCTGCTTACGCCGCCGGTTTCCGCTGGTGGTGGGGCTGGTACATCGAGCCGCAGTTCGCCGGGGCCCGCGTCCCCGCGCACGAGCTCGAGCGCTGCGGCGAGCGGCCGTTCCTCCACCTGGGCTACGGCCTCGTCGTGGAGATCCCCCGATGAACGGCGAACCAGTCCGCACCCCCGCGGGCCTCCTCGTCCCGCCCGAGTCCCTGGGCGGCGTGCCGGGGATCAACGTCGCGAAGGCGCAGGCGGTCGGGACATCTGCGCCGCCGCGCATCGTGCACGTTGATCGGCGTACCTGGCGCGGCCTGCAGCCGCGGCCGAGGAAGCCGCCCACGACTGCCGAGGACTCCGCGGCTCTGCGCAAGGCGGAGCTCAAGCGGCAGCGCAAGGCGCGGCGGCGTCTCGCGAACCTGCCTGACGTCGGCGGTGCGCCATGAGGAAGCCGCCGGCCCATCCCTGCCCGGCCTGCGGCCGCGCGCGCCACCGCTTCCGGTCCGGCGATCTCGCGGTGCTCTGCAAGCAGTGCTGGTACGCGGTGTCCGACGAGGTGCGCGCCGCCTACGGCGCCGCTGGGCGCGCGTACCTGAAGAACCGCCGGGCCGAGCTCGGCAACCATGCGGGCGGCCCTCACCGCGCTGATCGAGGCGGCGAAGGCGCTTCGCGAGCAGCCGTCGCTTGCGTTCGGGACCGTCTCGTGAGCAACGCGACGGATCCTCGGCGGGGAGACGGCTTCACGTCAACGCACGCGCTGCGGCCATGTACCTGCCCGAAATGCGGCGGCGAGCTGATGATCACGTGTCCGAACGCCTGCGCAGATGCGGCCGACGGCGTTGACGGGCACGTGAGTCCGGCCGCTCTCTTGCCGCGTCCCAGCGGCCGCGACCGGTTGTCACATGCGGAACGCGCCCGGCGCGATGCGGCGCGCGAATCGCAGCGCGCAGCATCGCGGGTTCGCGGCGTAAACGGCACTGGTACCAAGGGCCAGATCATGGCCGCCCTGCGTGGCGCGCCAACACCACTGACGGTGCCCAAGATCGCCGCCCGCCTCAAGGCACCCTATGGCCGCATCTCCATGGCGCTCGGCAGTCTCGTCCGCGAAGGGCATGTCGTGCGTATAGAGCGCGGGGAGTACCGGGCCACATGAACCGCCCGCCTCTGCTCCGCGTCGACCTCGATGAGATCGTCGTCGACAGCTTCGCCGGCGGCGGCGGCGCCAGTGAGGGCATTCGCCTCGCCCTCGGTCGCGGTCCGCACATCGCGATCAATCACGATGCCGAGGCGATCGCACTCCATGCCGCGAACCACCCCGAAACGACGCATTACCAGGAGAACGTCTGGCGCGTCGACCCGGTCAGAGCGACCGGCGGCCGGCCCGTTGGCCTCATGTGGCTCTCGCCCGACTGCAAGCATTTCAGCAAGGCGAAGGGCGGCAAGCCGGTGTCGAAGAAGATTCGCGGCCTCGCCTGGGTCGCGGTGCGGTGGGCGAAGGCCGTCAGCCCTCGCGTGTTCGTGCTCGAGAACGTCGAGGAATTCCAGACGTGGGGACCGGTCCTCGCGGACGGCAAACCATGCCCCGCGCGAAAGGGCCGAACGTTCCGGGCGTTCATCGGCAAGCTGAGGCGGCTCGGCTACGATGTCGACTGGAGGCAGCTCCGCGCCTGCGACTACGGAGCGCCGACGATCCGGCGGCGTCTGTTCATCATCGCCCGGCGCGACGGGCGGCCGATCGTCTGGCCGAAGCCGACCCACGGCAAGGGATTGCTCCCATGGCGCACGGCTGCGGAGTGCATCGACTGGTCGGTGCCCTGCCCGTCCATCTTCGAGCGATCGCGTCCGCTTGCCGAAAACACGCTCCGCCGCATCGCGCGCGGGATCCAGCGGTTCGTCATCGACACGCCGACGCCGTTCATCGTGAACATGGCGCACGGAGGGAAGCAAGAGGACCTCGGCGCCCCGCTCTCCACGATCGCGACCGAGAAGGGTGGGTGCAGGGCCATCATCGCACCGTCGATCATTGCGATGCAGCACGACAATCGGCCCATCTCGCCGGACGAGCCGCTTCAGACAATCACCACGCAAGGCAACAAGTTCAACCTCGTCGCGCCGGTCGTCGTGCCGACCGCGCACGCGGGTGATGCGCGCGCGCATTCGGTCGAAGAACCGCTGCGGACTATCACCGGCGGTCGCCGTGGAGATCACGCCCTCGTGGCGCCAACCCTCGTGCAGATCGGGTACGGTGAGCGGGACGGCCAAGCGCCACGCGCGCCCGGCCTCGACAAACCGCTCGGAACCGTGGTCGCTAGCGGCGCGAAGCATGCGCTCGTCGAGGCCTTCATCGTCAAGCACTACGGCGACCAGTTCGGAGGCCGCAAGGCGAGCGGGGCAGACGAGCCACTCCCAACGATCACCGGCCGCGGCACGCAGGTCCAGCTCGCGACCGCGCACATGCTCAAGCTGCACGGCTCGGCCAAGGACGGCAGGAGCATGGAGCTGCCGGCGCCAACGATTCGCGCCGGCGGCACGCACCTCGCCGAGGTTCGCGCGTTCCTGGTCGCGTACTACGGGAACGAGAAGGACGGCGGTTCGCTGTTCGACCCGATGCGCACGGTCACGTCGAAGGACCGGCTCGGGCTGGTCGCGGTGCACGGCGTCGAATACGCGATCGCCGATATCGGCATGCGGATGCTCATTCCGCGCGAGCTCTACCGCGCCCAGGGATTCGGCGAGCATTACGCGATCGACATTGAGTTCAATGGCAAGCCGCTGACGAAGACGGCGCAGGTCAGAATGTGTG
>JAYEKC010000273.1:0-3130 GCA_034716715.1 Gemmatimonadota bacterium
CGGCCGCCTGGCCTTCATCTCCGCCGCATAGGCACGCCGTGACCCGCGACCTTCTCGACTTCTACCTCCGCGCCCCCTTGCTCGACCTTGGGGCGGAGGCCGACCGCGTGCGCCGCGAGATGCATCCCGACGGCGTCGTGACCTACATCGTGGACCGCAACATCAACTACACGAACGTCTGCGTGGCGGACTGCGGGTTCTGCGCGTTCTACCGGCGGCCGCAACACCAGGAAGGCTGGACCCTCTCGTACGAGCAGATCGGCGCGAAGATCGACGAGGTCAAGGCGCTTGGCGGCGTGCAGATCCTCATTCAGGGCGGGCACAACCCGTACATCCCGTTCCAGTGGTACCTCGACCTGCTCCGCTATATCAAGACGCACCATCCGATCCACGTGCACGGGTTCAGCCCGAGCGAAGTGGACTTCTGGAGCACGCTGTACCGGATGGACGCCCGCGAGGTGATTCGCGAACTCGTCAACGCCGGCCTCGACTCCATTCCCGGTGGTGGCGGCGAGATTCTCGTGCAGCGCGTGCGCGACAACGTCGCAAAGAAGAAGGCCGGCGCCGATCGCTGGCTTGAGGTGATGGAAATCGCGCACCAGGAAGGCCTCAAGACGAGCTGCACCATGATGTACGGCATCGGCGAGACGCCGGCCGAGCGCCTCGAGCACCTCCAGCGGCTTCGTGACCTGCAGGCCCGGACGGGAGGGTTCACCGCATTCATCTGCTGGCCGCTCCAGCCGGAGAACACGCCGACGATGAGCGCCATGCCGAAGACCGATGCGGTGGAGTACCTCCGCACCACGGCGTTCGCGCGGGTGGTGCTCGACAACATCCCGAACATCCAGGCCAGCTGGGTGACGATGGGCATGAAGGTGGGGCAGGTGGCCCTGCACTACGGCTGCAACGACTTCGGGTCGCTCATGCTCGAGGAGAACGTGGTGTCGGCGGCGAACACGACGCACCGCACCAACGTGCAGGAAATCGAGTCGCTGATCAGGGGCGCGGGCTTCGCCCCCCGTCGGCGGCGGCAGAACTACCAGCTCATCGAGGAAGCCGCGGCCGTCTAGGCCCGGCCTCGTTCGTCGGGCCCGGAGGGTAAGGAAGTGACCCGCGTCGGCATTGGCTACGATTCGCACCGGTTCGTGCCGGGAGATGGCGTTCTCCTCGGCGGCGTGCGGATTCCAGCGGGCGTCGCGCTGGCGGGGCACTCCGACGCCGACGCGGTGTGCCACGCGGTCACCGACGCGATCCTGGGCGCGGCGGCGCTTGGCGACATCGGCGCCCTCTTCCCGGACACGGACCCGGCCAACAAGGGTCGGAACTCGGTCGAGATGCTCGGCGCCGCCGCCGGGCGATTGCGCGATGCCGGATGGCGCGTCGGCAATGTGGACGTGACCGTGGTCTGCGAATCGCCGCGGATCGGCCCCGCCCGGGATGCCATCCGCCGGACGCTGGCAACGGCCGTCGGCGTGGATGTCGAGGCCGTCTCCGTGAAGGGCAAGACCAACGAGGGGATGGGCTGGATCGGGCGCGGCGAGGGGCTCGCGGTGATCGCGGTGGCCCTCGTCGAGCGCGTCACGGCCTGACGGATGGAACGCCTCGCGGAATACCTCGGCGGGTTGACGCCGGGCGCGCTCTACGCGCTCCTCGGCGTGCTCTCGTTCATCGAGGGCGTGTTCCCGCCCATGCCCGCCGACGTCCTGGTGGCCCTCGGGTCGTTCCTCGCCGCACGCCAGGGCGCGAATCTGTACGTCACCATCGCGGTGATCGTGGGCGGAATGTCCCTCGGGTGCAGCGTGGTGTACTGGCTCGCCCGACGCTACGGGTCGGTGTGGATGCACGCCCAGCTCAAGCGATTCGGCGTCGATTCCGCCGAGCGCCAGCTCGAGGCGCTGTACGGACGCTATGGCCTTGGGGCCCTCTTCATCGGGCGGTTCGTGCCGGGGCTGCGCATGTTCGTCCCACCGGTGGCGGGCATGCTGCGCGTGCCGTTCCTGCGGGCCATCACCCTCATCACGATCGCGTCGATCCTCTGGTACGGACTGATCGCCGCCCTGGCGTTCCGCGTGGGCAGCGACTGGGAGATGTTCCGGTTCGCCATCGAGCGGCTGCTGCGTCGCGTGGGCCTCACGGCCGCCGCGTTCTTCGCCCTCGCCGCCCTCGTGGGATGGGCCGCGTGGCGGCAACGCCGCTTCAAGCAGGCGTCGCGCCCGTCCGACGGTGGGGGGGAGTAGGCGCGTGCCGCGCCGGGCACCGCCTGACGCGGACCACCGCGCCTTCCGGTTGGATCAGTTCGCCGAGTTCCTGACGTTCGAGAAGGGCGCGAGCGCCAGGACGGTGGAGGCGTATCGCCGCGACCTGCTGCGGCTGGTGGCCTGGTCCGCTGCCAAGGGACACGCCGCGCCTGCCGACCTCGATCCGGGTGGGCTGCGCGCCTTTGTGTACCACCTCAAGGACATGGGACTCGCTCCCGCCAGCATCCGCCGGTCGGTGAGCGCGATCCGCACCTACTTCACGTTCCTGGTCGGCGAGCGGATCCTGTCGCAGGATCCGGCCGCCCGGCTCGAGACGCCGAAGCGGTGGCGGACGCTGCCGAAGGTCCTGTCGGCGCCCGACGTGCGCCGCCTGCTCGACGCCCCGTCCCTCGATTCGCCCCTGGCCCTGCGCGACCGCGCGATGCTCGAGCTGGCCTACGGCGCAGGCCTGCGCGTGAGCGAATGGATCGGCGTCGGGATGCGCGACGTGATGCTCGACGACGGCATCGTCCGGGTGTTCGGCAAGGGCGGGAAGGAGCGCGTGGTGCCGATGGGACGGGCCGCCGTCGGCGCCGTGGCGCTGTACCTGCGCGAACTGCGTCCCACGCTCGAGCGGGGGGCAGGGCAGGGCAAGCTCTTCCTCAACGCGCGGGGACGGCCGCTCACGCGCATGGGCGCGTGGGAAATCCTCCGCAAGCACGTCCGCCGGGCCGGCATCACCTCTCGCGTAACGCCGCATACCCTGCGACATTCCTTCGCCACCCACCTGCTCGAAGGCGGCGCGGACCTCCGCGCCGTGCAGGAGATGCTCGGGCACGTGGACATTGCGACGACGCAGATCTACACCCACGTCGCCCGCGAGTACCTGCGGG
>JAYEKC010000274.1:0-3130 GCA_034716715.1 Gemmatimonadota bacterium
TTCTGGCGATGGCGCTCCTTCAGCCTGGGAAACAGCTGGTAGACGTCGTCCAGCCGCTCCGGGATTTCGGATCGCCCCCGCCGGAACGCGCCGAGTTCCAGGTTCTCCGACACCGTCATGGCGGAGAACAGGTCGCGCTGCTCCGGCACCAGGCTGATGCCGAGCCCGACCCGCTCCTCCGCAGTGGTGCGGGTGAGGTCCGCGCCCTCGAAGGTGATGGCGCCTTTCGACGGCAAAAGGCCCATCAGGGCGGCCAGCAGCGTCGTCTTGCCGGCGCCATTGGCGCCGATGACCGTCGCGATCGTGCCAGGCGCCACGGACAGCGCCGCGATCTCGATCAATGTCACGGATTCCACCCCGCCGCCGCCCCCGCCCGCCGCGGCCGGGGCCCCCCGCCACGCCCGCTCCCGCGCCGATCCAGATGTCGCGAACCCGACGACGATGTCCGGTCTTGATGAGGAACGCTACCACGGCGCCGAGCACGAGGATCGCCTCGAATCCCTCGCGCAGGATGATCATGAACGACTCGAGGAACGTGCTCCACGGCGTGGTGGCCGCGACGGCCAGCTCGAGCACCGCCGGCATGTCCTGCTCGATGGTCGCGAGCATCGCCTCGGCCGCGCCGAGGTCGCCGGCCTTGATCGCGCTGTGGAAGTCGGCGAACTCACGCTCCAACCGCGCCACGAGCGCGGGGTCGCGGGGGCGCGTGTTCGTCTCGAGCGGCTCGAAGGCGATGTACGCGTCGAACGCCAGGTCAGAGGCCGCCGCCCGCCGGCCCTCGCGGAACGCGGTGACGGCCTCCTCGAGGGTCTGCACGACCGTGCGAGCCGCCGCGCGCGGGTCGGCGGCGGCGACCGCCGCCGGCTGGTCCACCACCGCATCGGCGCGCAACGCCGCGACGACCGCGTCGGCCTCGAGGCCGCTCAGCGGCGCCGCCGCCGGCATCCCCGTCGCGGGATCGCCCGCGCGCAGCATCGCCGCCACCTCGGCGTCACTCCGCTGCGCCTGCCATCCGAAGCGCTGCGCGGCCGCCGCCGTGTCGGCGCAGCGCGCGCACAGCCGGGCGAGCACGGAACGGCCGCGGGCGCGCTCGGCGTCGGTCGCACGGAGGCCGGTGACGTACGCCACGACATCCCAGCGCTGGTCGCTGGTGAGCACCGTGTCCCAGGCGACCATGGGCGTGCCCTGCACGCCAACCGAGATGATCCGGTAGGTGAGCGCAGGCGTCACGTCGCGCATCACCTCCCGGTCGCCAATCGCCGGCGGCCGAACCCCGCCGCTGGCGGGCGGGCCACCCTGCCCCGACGCGCCGTGGCACGACGCGCATCGTGCCTGGTAGATCTCCCGCCCCGCCGCGACGTCGAGCGCCCGCGTGGGCAGGTCGAGCGATCCCTCGGCGCCAAGCGCACGGGTGAATGCATCGTACATGGCGCGCAGTCGCGACGGCGGCGCGCGCCGCTCGGCGGCGGCAACGAGGGAGTCGAGGGAAGCCCGCACCGCGGCCGCGTTGGGAATCGCGAGTCGCCCGGCCACCTTGCGCGCCTCGTCGAGAAATCCCTCGGCCTCCTCGAGCTCGACGGCGGACCTGAGGCGCCCGGACTCGTCGACGCCCTTCGCGTATTCCTCCACCGCAACGCCAACGATCGACGACAGGCGCTTGCCCACCGGCTCCTGCGGGGCGGCGCCAAGCGCCACCAGGGCCACCAAGGCCACGATAAGTGCCGTTGCGATAGGAGTTTGGCGGGTGGTCGCCATATCCGAAGTAAAATACTCGGGAATATGCCCTTCGCTAGCGGGCGATCCGCTCCGGGTCCGAAAACCCGGCCCCGCTCAGCGCTCCAGCACGACGACCGCCCCGGCCGTCTCCGCGGTATGCGTGAGGCTGACATGGACGTGCTGGACACCGATCTCGCGGGCGCGGAAGTCGGCCCGGCCATGGAAGGCGAGCGTGGGCGGGCCACCCGGGCGCGACACCACTTCCACCTCCCGCCAACCGATCAGGCGCGCATCGGCCGACCCTGCGAGGGCCTTGAACGCGGCTTCCTTCGCCGCGAGCCGGGCGGCGAGGTGCATGGCGGGACGGGCACGGGCGCGGGCGTAGGCCACCTCGCCGTCGGTGAACAGGCGGGCGAGCGCGCGTTCGCCCTGCCCGTCGAGGAGGCGTTCCACGCGGGCGATCTCGACGAGGTCGATGCCGAGGCCGATGATCACGAGGCACCTCGGGTCACGGCAACCGCCTGGCGACGAACAGCTTGAGCCGCGTGACGGACGCGCCCGACCGGGCGACGACGAGGTACACGCCGTTGGCCGCACCCTGCGCAGCGAGGTCCCACGTCTGGGCCATGCCGTCGGTGACGTGGCGTCGCCACAGTTCGCGGCCGGAGAAATCGTACACGATCAGGTCGCCCTCCTTGTCGGGCCAGGGCCACCGCAGGCGCACCGCGCCGGAGCGGACGGGGTTTTCGCTGGGGAAGATGACCGATCCCGCCGCCGCGGGCGACGTGACGGCGGCCGCGTGCCCCACGACGGCGATCTCGTCGAGCTGCCACTGCATGGCGTCGGTGCGAAAGCGGACCTGCATCGTCTTCCCGCGGAGCCCGCCGAGCACGACCTCCTCGTGGTACCACTCCGGGGCGTATCCCCGGACAATGGCGATGGGCGCCCACGAACTTCCCGCGTCGAGACTCATCTCGACGGTGCCGGAGAAGAGCGGCGTGAAGCCGCTGCCGAAATGCACGTTCCAGAACACGACCGACACGGTGTCCATGTCGGCCGGCACGACGATGGTGGGCGACGTGAGCGTGCCGCTCGTGCCCTTCCACGAACGCGTTCCGGCGCGCCTAAGGACGGTATCGGTGGTGAAGTTGCTCGGCGTCCACGCCTGGTCGCCGGGCTCGGCGCCGGTGGCCGCGAGGAGGCGAAAGCCGGCGGTGGACCCGTCCCACTTGACCGAGAAGGTGCCGGCGCGCCCGGCGTCCGGCGTGACGAGTCGCCGCGTGTACCTGCCGCCCGACGTGCTGTCCACGCGGAACGCCACCGCACCGTCGCGGACGACCGACGCTCCGGCGGCATCGGCCGCGGGGACGATGGCCCGGATGGCAGGCGTCGCGCTCTCGATGGTGAGCGGGTC
>JAYEKC010000275.1:0-3104 GCA_034716715.1 Gemmatimonadota bacterium
GAACGACCAGAACGAGCGCCCGGGCATCCCGATCCTCCGGGACCCCTCATGACCCGTGGGAACATCTCGTCCCGGGAACGCAAGGTCGCCTGGCGGCTCACCCGGCTCGTGCTCATCGGCGCCTTCCGCACGCAACCGATCGCCGCGACCATATCGGCGACGGTGGTGGTGTTCGCGGCCGTGTACCTGCTCTGGGCGTTGCAGCGGATCATCTACAACCCGCTCACGAAGCCGGAGAACGCCGCCCTCCGCGACCTGAACTGGCGCGAGCTCGGCCTGCTGGTGCCGCTCGTGGCGGCCATCTTCTGGCTGGGGCTGTATCCCGCGCCGGTCCTGAACCGAACGCACGCCGCCGCGACGCGCGTGGTGGAGCGCGTAGGCGGAATTCCCGAAGCCAACCCCACTGACCTGACGGTGCGCCGATGACCTTCGACCTCGCGCTCCCGTCGGGCCTCATGGGGGCCCTCGCGCCGGACCTCGTGCTCGCGGCCGGGGCGATGGTGCTGATGCTTGCTGCGGCCTGGAAACCGGAATCGGATGCGCACCAGCGCCGGGTGGGTTTCGCGAGCCTCGCCGTGCTGCTCGTCACGGCGGCGGTGGTGCTCGTCTACGTCGTGCGCGGCGCGAAGGCCGGCCCCGGCGGGAACATCGCCGTGGACGGCTTCCGGTGGGCGGCCGACCTCGTGTTCCTGCTCGGCGCGGCGGCGGCCATCGCCCTCGGCATCGAGTCCAACCCGCGCGACCGGATCGTTGCGGCCGAATCGCACGTGCTCGTCCTCTTTGCCACGCTGGGGATGATGATCCTCGCCGCGGCCCGCGACCTCATGATCGTGTTCCTCGGCGTGGAGATGATGTCCATCGCCGTGTACGTGCTCGCCGCCATGAACCGCCGCAGCGTCAAGGCGGCCGAGGGGTCGCTGAAGTACTTCCTTCTCGGGGCGTTCGCGTCGGCGTTCCTCCTGTACGGCATCGCGCTGATCTACGGCGCCACGGGCTCGACCAACCTGGCGGTGATCGGGGAGCGCATCGCCCGGTTCCAGCTTGCCGGGCACGCGATGATCTCCCTCGGGATCGGCCTCCTGCTGGTGGGTTTTGCGTTCAAGGTGGCGGCGGTGCCGTTCCACATGTGGGCGCCGGACGTGTACGAATCGGCGCCCACGCCGATCACGGCGTACATGGCCGCCGCGGTGAAGGCCGCCGCCCTCGCGATGTTCCTCCGCGTCTGGCTCGAGTCGCTCAACCTCGCCGACGCGGCGTGGCTGAGTCCGTTGTGGTGGGTGGCCGCCGTCACGATGGTGGTCGGGAATGTCGTCGCCCTCGCCCAGCGCAACATCAAGCGGCTGCTGGCGTACTCGAGCATCGTGCACGGGGGATACCTGCTCGTGGCCGTGGCGGCCGGCACGTCGCTGGGGTCGGCGGCGTTCCTCTTCTATGCGGTGGCGTATACGCTGGCGACGTTTGGCGCGTTCGCCGTGGTCGCCGTGATGAGCCCGCCCGGCAGCACCGGGGCGTCGATCTCGGATTTCGACGGCTTGTGGACCACGCGCCCCTGGCTCGCCACCGGCTTTGCCGTGTGCATGCTCGCGCTGCTCGGCTTTCCCATCTTCGGGGGCGCCGGCTTCTTCGCGAAATGGTACGTGCTGCAGGCGGCCATCACGTCGCCGCGCAACCTCGTGTTCCTGGCGGTGGTGCTCGTCCTCACGTCGGTGGTGTCGGCGGGCTACTATCTCCATGTGGTGCGCGTGATGTTCATGCGGCCGCGGCCCGTGGGCGCCGCCGAGCCGCCGCCGCTCACGCCACTCACGCGACTGGTGCTCGTCGGGTCCGTCGGCCTGCTGCTCGCCCTCGGCCTCTTCCCGAGCTCGCTGGCCGACTGGGCCAGGAGCAATGCGGCCGTCACCCCCGCGACGGCCCGCAGCCCGCTCGTGCGCGGACCGGCCGACTAGCGCGGGTTGGCCGCTGACGCGCCGGCGGTGCCGGCGTTATCGTGCGGAACGATGATCGCCAGGGGAATCTTCCGGCAATACGACATCCGCGGCGTCGTCGGTCGCGACCTGACGGTGGAGGCCGTGCACGCCGTCGGACGTGCGTTCGCGGCGCTCCTCGCGGAACGGGGCGTCGCGCCCCGGGTCGTCGTGGGCCGCGACAACCGCCCCAACGGAGCGGCGCTGCGGGATGCCCTCGTGCGGGGGCTGACGGAACGCGGGGTCGCCGTCACGGACATCGGCGTGGTGCCCACGCCGGCTGTCTACTGGGCGCTGCATCACCTCGACGTGGCGGCCGGCATCCAGGTCACGGGCTCGCACAATCCGCCCGAGTTCAACGGACTGAAGCTCTGCGTCGGCACCGCCTCCCTGCACGGCGACGGCATCCAGCGCCTGTACCAACTCGCCGCCGCGGACGACGGCGCCGCCCGCCAGGCGCCGGCGCCGGTGCACGCGCGCAACGTGCTCGGCGAGTACGCGGACGACCTCGTGACGCGCACGGGAACGCTGTCGCGTCCGCTGCGCGTCGTGGCCGACTGCGGGAATGGGGCCGCCGCGCTCGTGGCGCGACAGCTGTTCGAGCGGATCGGGGCCAGCGCGGAACTGCTCTATGCCGAGAGCGACGGCACGTTCCCCAACCACCACCCGGACCCGACGGTCGTGGCAAACCTCCAGGACCTGATCGCCGCGGTACGGAAGGGCGGGGCCGACCTCGGCATCGGGTTCGACGGCGACGGTGACCGGATCGGCCTCGTCGATGCCGACGGGACGATCGTCTGGGGCGACTACCTGCTCGTCCTGTACGCGCGCGACGTGCTCGGGCGCACCGGGGCAGGGCAGTCCATCATCTTCGACGTGAAGTGCTCGCAGGCACTCCCCGATGCCATTGCCGCCGCCGGGGGAAAGCCGGTGATGTGGAAAACGGGGCACTCCCTCATCAAGGACAAGATGAAGGAGCTCCACGCCCCGCTGGCCGGCGAGATGTCCGGGCACATGTTCTTCGGCGAAGGATTCTACGGCCACGACGATGCCCTCTATGCGGCGGCGCGCCTGCTCCGCATCGTGGCCGACTCGGGCAAGTCCGTGCGGGAGCTCCTGGCCGACCTTCCCCGGTACGTG
>JAYEKC010000276.1:0-3101 GCA_034716715.1 Gemmatimonadota bacterium
CGGCGGGCGCCCCCGGTGGGGGGGGGGGGGGCCCCCCCCCCCCCCCCGCCTACCACGCGGCGAGAAGCAGCGCCTCCACGATCCCCAGCGCGAACCACGCAATGATCGGCGAGATGTCGATCATGCCGATGAGCGGCACCAGGTTGCGAATGGGCCGCAGGATCGGCTCGCTGAGGCGGTAAGACCACCGCACGTACCACGCCCCGGGCCGCAGGTGGATCCACGACATCACGACCCGGACGACGATCGCGATCTGCAGCAGCGTGATGGCCCACGACACCGTGAGGCGATACACGCCCCGCGGCCCCGCGCCGAGCGATCCGGCGACGAACGCCAGCTGGTCGCGCAGGAATCCCAGGCCCGCGATCACGAGGATGCCGGTCAGCACCACCGCCATCAGCGCCCAGAACGGCGCGTGTGCAGGGAGTCCCCCCGCCCGGACCACTCGTCGCTCGATCGGCATCAGCAGCGGGTCGACGTGCCGGTGCAGGGCCCGCGCCACCGCGCCGAACGGGCTGATGCGGCGCGTGCGAACCATCCAGTCCACGGTGGCGACGCCCCCGAGCACCACGGCAAGCGCCAGGAAGGCGGGTCGCG
Organism: Gemmatimonadota bacterium; assembly: GCA_034716715.1. Taxonomy (GTDB): domain Bacteria; phylum Gemmatimonadota; class Gemmatimonadetes; order Gemmatimonadales; family Gemmatimonadaceae; genus Fen-1231. The sequence goes on from JAYEKC010000276.1 coordinate 598, forward strand.
CCAGCGCGATGAGGGCGTCAATGCCGCCGATCAGCGAGGTCATGGCCGGAGCGGACGGTCGGGACGGAGCAGGAACCGGAGGAACCGCGGCCAGGCCAGCGCGCGGCGCAGGGGCGAGGGGTCGTGCGCCACCTGCAGGAACGCGTCCACGCCGTCCGTGTGCCGGGCCGAGTAGCCGAACCACCAGTCCTGACGGCGGCCCGGAAGCCGGTCGGCAACCACGCCGCGCGTGCGCAGGCACGCGGCGATGCCCTGCGCGCCGTGCGCGCGCCCGAACCCGGAGTGTTTCACGCCGCCGTGGGGCAGCTCCGACACGCCCGCGGTGAGCAGGACGTCGTTGATCGCCACGGTGCCGGCCTCGAGGCGCATCGCGAGCTTGCCCGCGCGCCCGGCATCGCGCGACCACACGCTGGCCGACAAGCCGAACTCCGATGCGTTGGCGCGTTCCACGGCCTCGTCCGCGTCGCGAACGGCCGCGATCACCATGAGCGGCCCGAACGTCTCCTCGCGTATCGCCCGCGCATCGTCAGGCACGTTCACCAACACCGTGGGCGGGAACGCGCTGCCTGCCGCGCCTGGGGCGCCCGGCGCGCCCGCAGGTTCCGGCGCGCCCGAAGACCCGGGAGCGCCCGATGCGCCGGGTGTGCCCGAAGCGCGGCCAGTGTCCGACACCGGGGCCACGCAGACCACGGATGCGCCGCGCGCGAGCGCGTCGTCGCGCTGCGCCTCGAGCACGGCGCGAAACTCGGGGCGGATCATCGGCCCGACGTCCACGTCGTCGCCGTCGCCACCGACGCGCAGCTGCGCCACGGCGCGGGACACCGCCGCCACGAACGCCTCGTACGCCGGCGCCTCGACGTAAATCCGCTTGGGCGCCACGCAAGTCTGTCCGGCGTTGCTGAACCGGCCCCACGCCAACCCAGCGGCCGCCGTGCCGATGTCGGCATCGGCGCAGACGATGGCCGCGTCGTTACCGCCGAGTTCAAGCTCGCATGGAGAAAGCCGGGCGGCGCAGGCCGTCGCCACGGCGCGCCCGGCGCGGACGCTGCCCGTGAAGAACACCTTGTCCAGCGGGGCCGCGGTGAGCGCGGCCCCCGTGGCGCCGTCGCCTTGCACGACGCGAATCACGTCGCCCGGGACGCCGGCCTCCACGAGCAGCTGCCCCGTGACCTCTCCCACGGAAGGCGTAAGCTCGCTTGGCTTGAAGACCACCGCGTTGCCGGTCGCCACGGCCGGCAGGATCCGCGAGCATGCGAGCATGAACGGGTAGTTCCACGGCGCAATCACTCCGACCACGCCGTGCGGCTCCGGCACCACGCGAACGCGCTTGCGCGCCAGCGCGAGGCTGTGGGCCGCGGTCCACGGCGCCGCCAGGGCCTTGGGGACCGCCCCCAGGAGGTAGCGCACGTCGTCCAGTACGACCGCCACCTCCGCCGACAGCGCCTCCACGGCCGGCTTGCCCGTTTCGCGGCTGATGAGGTCTGCGATCTCACGGCGGCGGGAGTAGAGGATATCGTGAAAGCGACGCAGTGCGTCCAGCCGCCGCCCGGGGGACAGCGCCGCCCAGGCGGGCTGCGCGGCGCGGGCCGCGGCGACCGCGAGGGCGACGTCGTCGGGCGAGGCCGCCGGGAACTGCCGCCATACCGCGCCGGAGCGGGGGTCGCGGGACTCGACTGGGCGCCGCGGCGTTTCGGACACTACGTCCCCTTGTTGCATCGTCCTCGCCTCATCTGGCCGGAACTGGTCCGAATGCGGGTGACGGGGGCGCGTACACCCGGGTAGTCATCAATTGCAGGATGCACAGCGGTGCATGGGCAGGAAAGTGGGGAAACCCGCGCCACGGAGGGACGTTGCAGGTCTGCGGCGGCGGCGGAGTTCATGGTAGCCAATGGCCGGATTGGGGGGTAATCTGACGCATCACCCTGCCGCCCATCGAGCGCCCTTGAGCGAGTTCGATCCCACCCTTCCGATCCGTGCCAAGCACGGCGACGAACAGGCGTTCATCCGGATCGTGGAGCACTACTATCCGCGGTGCCTGAGATTCGCCCGCAACATGCTGGGCAGCGAGCAGGACGCCGAAGAGGCAGTGCAGGACACGTTCGTGCGGGTGTACGACAGTTTTTCGCGGTTTCGCGAGGATGCCCGGTTCGACCCGTGGCTGTTCCGCATTCTGGCGAATCGCTGCAGGAGCGTGCTGGCGCGCAACAAGCGCCATTGGGCAGTGATCGAGTACGGCGACCTCCCCCTCAACGCCGCAGAGGCGGACCAGGGGGCGGACTGGGCGGAGGAAGTGCGGGTGGTGCTGGATTCGCTGCCCGCCGAGCAGCGGGAGGCATTCCTGCTGCGGCACGTGGAGGACATGTCGTACGAGGACATCGCCGCGATGACCGGTGCCGGTCTCTCGGCGTTGCGAATGCGGGTCAAGAGAGCCTGTGACGCGTTGCGCGCACGGCTTACCGAGGTGAGCCAAAATGATCGATGAACGTGATGAACGTGATGAACTG
>JAYEKC010000277.1:0-3097 GCA_034716715.1 Gemmatimonadota bacterium
TCGGCGTCCGGTCGCCGCGCCCGCGCCGCATCAGATGCGCCCCTCACGGGCGAGCAGCGCCACGAGCTCGGCGCCGAACCCGTCCAACTCGCCGTCAAAGCGGTTGAGGCGGGACGCGTACACGTTGTAGGCGAAGATGGCGGGCACGGCCACCGCGAGCGCCGCCGCGGTCGCGGTGAGGGCCTCCGCCACGCCCGGCGCCACCGCGCCGAGGTTGCCCGACCCCTTCTGCGCGATGCCCGTGAACGCGTTGATCACGCCCAGCACCGTGCCGAACAGGCCGAGGAGCGGGCTCGCCGAACCGATCACGGCCAGCGACGGGATGTAATGGCCGAGTCGGTCGCGCTCGGCCGTGAACTCGGCGTCGAGCACCTGGTGCAGGGCCTCGAGCTGGGCGGCGTTGAGTCGCGTGCGCACGTCGCCGCTCTCGAGGGTCAACGGCTTGATCTCCTGGAGGAACTCCACGGCCCGCGCGACAACGCGCGTGTACGGGCTCGGCGTCGCGCGCCGTGCCAGGGCGGCGGCCTGCTCGAGCCGGCTCACGCCCGTGAAGTCCTTCAGGAACGACGCGCACGTCCGGTTCATCCGGCGCAACTCCAGCCATTTCGCGAGGATGATACCCCACGAAACGAGCGAAAGGATCGCGAGGATCGCCAACACGATCTTCGTCGGGAGCGACGCGCTGAGGATGAGTTCGAGCGGGGTGCTCGGAATCGCGCTGCCGGCTTGCGTGGTCATTGCCATCGGGATCGGGTGCGGGAATCAGGCGGCGAGCGCCTGGCGAAACCAGTCATAGGTGAGACGAAGGCCTTCCTCGAGCGTGACCGCCGGGCGCCAGCCGAGGTGGCGGGCCGCCTTCGCCACGTCGACGAACGAGCGGGCCTGCTCCCCGGCGCGGGGTGGGGCGTGCTCCACGGGGCTGGCGCGCCCGGCCACCCGCTGCAGCGCGGCGACCAGTTCCAGCACCGACGTCGGCACGCCCGTTCCCACGTTGAACGCCCGGTCATCGACGCGGCGGGCGGCCGGGATCGGCGCCGCCGCGGCGAGCACGTTCGCCCGGGCCACGTCGCCCACGTACACGTAGTCGCGCGTCTGCGTGCCGTCGCCGAACACGACGAGCGGTACGCCCGCGAGCAATCGCTGGCAGAAGATCGCCACCACCCCGGCCTCACCGTGCGGGTCCTGGCGCGGCCCGTACACGTTGGCATAGCGGAGCGCCACGCACTCGAGACCATGCACGCGCCCGAAGTACGACAGGTAGTACTCCGCCGCCAGCTTGGCGATCCCGTACGGCGACTCGGGATCCTTCGGCTGGCCCTCGGCGCTTGGCGGCGGCTCCTGGTCGCCATACACGGCGCCGCCCGTGGACGAGAACACGACGCGTGGGGGCCGGGGCGCGTGCCGGGCCGCCTCGAGCAGGTTCAGCGTGCCCAGCACGTTCCGGTCGGCATCCCCCACGGGGTCGGCCACGCTCTTGCGCACGTCAATCTGCGCCGCCAGGTGGCACATGACGTCGAATCCGCCGCCGCGCACGAGCGCGCTCGCGTCGCGGCTCCGGATGTCGAGTTCGGCGACCGTCGCCCCCGCCGGCACGTTCGCGCGGCGTCCGGTGGAGAAGTCGTCCAGGACGGTCACGGCGTAGCCGGCCGCCAGGAACGCGTCGGACACGTGCGACCCGATGAAGCCGGCACCGCCGGTGACGAGCGCGCGGCGGCCGGTCACCGGCAGGGCCACCCGCGGCGCGCGTTGGATTCGTTGGAGTGACGCGCCGCGGTCATGGCATGGCCGGACGTCAGGGCATCTTGGCGGACACCTGGGCCCGCATGCCGGGGGCAATGCCGCCGTCGCGCACGCTGAGCAGCGTGGCCGTGGCGCCCCACGGCGTCACGCGCGTGACCTGCGCGATCGCAACCTCCGCGTCGCCCGCCCCGTCCGACCCGGCGGGCATGAGCCGCAGGGAGAGCTGGTCACCCGTCACGAGGCCCTGCCCCGACCCGGCCGCCAGGATCACCTTGTTTCCCGGCATGGCAAGCTGAGGATCCAAATGGACCCACGTCACTCGCGTGGAAAGGCCGAACTCCACACGGTTCGGGAACACGTTCACCGGCATCGCCAGCGTGTCCGCGGCGGTCACGCCCTGCGCGGCGAACACGTCCTCGAACTTCTCCACGAGCACGGCGAGGGCGCGGCCCTTGCCGACATCCTTCGTGATCCGCACGATGCCCGTGGGTACCACGACCTGCCCCTGCCCGGTGATGACGTCACCCAGGCGGTAGGACATCAGGCGCGCCCCTGGCGAAGCGGCCGTGCCGCGCGGAAGCGTCACATACACCTCTTCGAGGGCCTGGATCGGCCGCACGTCGGCATTGATGCCAACGCCCAGCGTCTCCGCCGTGCCGTCGATGTGGCCGCCGTCGGCCGGCCCGCCAACCGCCCACATGAACGGCGACTGGAGGTACTCGCCCGCCCGAACTGCCGTCCGGGGGGCGGCGGTGAGCAGGGCCTGACGCGAAGCAGCCGCGCCCACGCCCCTCGTCCGCGGATCGAACACCGTCATCGTTGACGTACGGGATGCGCGCGGGCCAGCCTGCTGCTGCTGGCCCGACGGCGCAGCTGCCGCCGGCGCCACTGCGGTACCGCCGGGCAGCTTGAAGACCTGGCCGGGATAGATCCAGTGCGGGTCCTTGATCAGCTCGCCGTTGAGCCGGTAGATCTGGGGCCACTGGAACGGGTCGCCCAGGTACTCTCGCGCGAGGTCCCAGAGGGTATCGCCCTTCTTGACCGTGTGGGTCGCCGGACGCCCCGTCGGCTCCTGCGCCACGGCAACCGCCGGGGCTCCGCCGACGGCGGCGGCAATGGCGAGAAGGGTGCGGAATCGGTGGTGTCGCATGCGACGTTTATGGATGCAGGTCGGGGCGCACCACCGGCCATCGCCGGGGGCGCCGCTACGAAGGAGGACGAACGGCCGCTCCGCAGGGAAACATGGGAAACCCGCCCCCCCGACGACAGAGGGCGGCCCAGCCACGGCCGCCCTCCGGGGGTCCCACCGACCGGCCGCATCAGAACGGCAGGTCGTCGTCCTCGGGCTCGAGCGCGT